>JAAXQF010000193.1 GCA_012974435.1 Desulfuromonadales bacterium
AAGAAAAGCTCCCTTACCTCCACCGCCGCCCATCCCACTCACACAGAGTAAAATGCCCCGGTCTGGTTCCGGTAACCGCCAGACTCTGCTCACCCAGGGTCAGGTAAACCGCCCCCGGCCCCATCATACTGAAACCATTGTTATCAAACTTGATACACGGCTTATCATCACAGGGAGAATAATTCGGGCTGGAAAAAGAAACAGCGCTTCCCGGAGCCCCGCTGCTATTGCTGCAGGCACGACGATCAATACCGGAAGCCCAACCGAAGGAAACTCCCGGCGGCAGACGGTTCTGCCAGAGCAGGTCTGCCTCGCCGGTCTCTGCAACACCATTAGCATTACCATCCTGCCATGCATAGGCCGTATAAACGCTCGCATCAAGGTCAAAAACCAGGAAAGTCCGCTGCAGAACAAGGACTCCGTTATTCAGGGTCAAACTGCCGCCGCCTTCCGCACGTCCCTGTAACGCTTTGAGATCTTCGAGCAGTTGGTGTCCGGCCCTTTTGAGTTGCCAGTCACGTGCGAACTCCTGCCCTCCCCAGGTCGCCAATGCAGCCATGATGCCGAGCAGAGACACCACCAGAAGTAATTCCAGGAGGGTGAAGCCACGGGCTTTATGGACACCTTTTACCTTCCGGACCTCAAGACAGCTGAGATTCTTCATCGTTGCCGCCAGGACAGGACCTTGACAGAACCCTGCCCCCCGACCGGGCCCAGTAAACGACTGGCAGCACCCAGCTGAGTCACCTCTCCTGTCAAAGACACGGCAACCACGACACCCGGCGCGGTTACAACGCGTCCGACCGTCGCCGCGTTGAGATTCCGGCTGACCTTTTCCTCTCCAGCCTCATTGAGCGCAACAAGACGCCCATGCGTGGTCGTCTCACCGGAGAACACGAGAGAGTGGTAATCACGGGCTGTCGCAAAAGCAACATTTCCTGCTGCATCGAGTTGAGGAGTCTCCCAGACTCTTTCACCCGGCAGCAAAGGATAGTGCCAAAGCAAACGACCACCGCCGGGCAAAATTTCGACAGCATACAGAGCATAGGGGATATTTGCGTTCGCACCCTCCACGCCACCGGTACCAAAGATCGCTAAACGATCGTGAATCGCCACACCCGCACCGATAGGCTCTCCGGCAGCACCAGGTGTTACATACACAGGAGCATCGCCATATGCACGGCCATCGACGAGATCAAGGGCCCAGAGACGACCGACCAGATCGCCGAAGACCAAGGTGTCGCTACGCTGATCACCGCTTAGATCCATCAGAGCCGGAACCGCCGGCGTGGCCTCGACGACAGCGCCGTTTATCGGGTAAGGCGCGGTAAACTGCCAGAGGAATTGCCCCGAATCAAGGGTCAGCGCGAGAGCGTGAATCGCTGCTGGCCCGTCACCTGCAACGGAATCCGTGGTCAGGTAAATACACTCTTTCGACGCTATCACCGAACCGCAGCTGTCAATGGTGACACCGCGGGTGCGACCGACCTCGTTGCCCGGCAGCAACGTCTCCCACAAGAGTTCGGGCTGATAGGGGTCGGTAATATCCAGAACAAAGAGGTTGCTGCGACGGCTCTGCACAAGGGTGCCGGTCGCCACCAGCAAGGTATGCCAGCGACAGAGACCATCGCCATCGAGATCAATAAACAATTCCCTGACAACCGGCGGGCCATCGAGGTGTACACCCAAGGCTCCCAGTTCATCATCGAGTGGTTGCCCTTTGAGGTGAGGGAGAAAACTGCCGGGCAGATACGCCCACAGCTCTGCACCGGCTTCAGAATCATCATTCATGAAATCACTGCTATCGGCGTCCCAGGGGCTGACAAAGAAAGCATGCAGCATGCCGTCTTCTCCACCGGCGTAGATAACCCGGTCACGCTGGCTGGCTTCGTTGTTGACCGGGCTTCTGCCGACCAGCACCGGCGAAGAGCGACTGATACTCCAGAGCCTCCTGGGATCCTCGCTGGGACCGACGGGGAGTTCGGCTGTGCCGCCACGTCGCCCACGAACGGCGTGCAACAAAATTTCCGCATCGGTCAACGAAGCGACATCCAACCTTGTTTGCAATCTCACGAGTACGCCAGGGGTAAAAGGTAGCTGTTCACCACCAAAATTCGTGAAGATGCTGCGATAGAGGTTGCCAGGATTAATCGATGTGGGAGGGTCTCCGTTTGTGAGGTCGCCAGGAGCAGCGCCGATACCGGCTTGAGGCATTGTGTCAGCGGCATCCCAGAGGGTTACAGGAAATGTATCGAGAAGATCGATGGCCCGCAGATGGCCGCGATGGTCAGGAAAGGTTGTGCTGGCGATGTAGAGGACACCGTCTGCGAAGACCGGGGTCGTGGTTACGTATTCCTGCTGCATCTCCCACGCCTGAACCGGTTTACAGCACATCAACCCAGTCATGCAGTAGAGCAACAGTCGAGCAAAAGCCCACCAAAACTTCATTTTCCCCTCCCATGATATAAACAGTTCTGCAATTGAATGTTTTGCTTGTTTCAGTCGGAAATCCCGTAAGTAGCGACCGGTTGGTCGGCAATTTCGTTTGCCGTCCAACCGGAGCGTTCATTTTCCCCATTCTCCGGTACTGAGAAACCGCACAGGCTCTCAACCATAGCCTCTACGCCCACTCTCCCCCTGGCTCGCGCCAGCACGAAAACCTTCAGATCGTTATCATGACGCACATCGTCATCACCGTCCGGATTGTCGCGCAGGTAAATCTCGACCTCGACACCGTTGACCTGCGTCACCCAGGCCGGTGACGACGGGTAATTGCTGGTTGTCCCGGCGGCAAGAAAAGTCCGCCAGCCACCACTTCCGGCATAATCATCAGACAATAGCTGACGCGCCGCTTCTATACCTGCCTGTGCCGCCCAGAAAACCTGTTCACGGTGGTTGGCGTCTGCCGTCTGCCGGGTCGATTGCCAGACCTTCTCGGCGAGGATATGTGCCATCGCCAGAAGAACGGACAAGATCAACACCACGTTGATCAAGGCCATGCCCCGCTCATTGTAAGCCATGATTCTTCACCTCGACCAATCGGAACAGCGGCATGCGCCGATAGTGGTCTTGATAAGGGCCGTATTGACAATTTCCCAGCGTGTAGATCTTCTCGTCGACATAGTTGCGATCGGAGCGCAGATCTCTTACCAGGAGACTGATACGCACCCCGCGCACATCCTGAGGTCTGGCCGGCTGGTGAACCAGGGAACCATCGTTGAGCAGATACTCGAACTGCAAACCGTCCACGGCATCATCGAGGATGTCGCGACTGGTGAAATCATCCCGCCGTAAACGCTTGCTGCCGGCAAAAGGATCAAGCAGGAAACTGCTGGCCCGCACCCCAAGCAGCTCGGTTTCGCTTGGGACATCCATAAGCAAGTCTTGATTCAGCTCCACAACCAAGTCTGCACTACGGATACCGTAAGAGACGTGGTGATTGGCAAGTACCAGGTGACCGATCGCCTCCGGTGCGGGTAACAGCTCCCGGGTTGAGCCGGGGCTGCGATTGGGGCGTCGACTCAGAAGCAGAGAATCCTCGCCGGCGAGCCCTGGCTGTGCAAGGTGAATGGGAGGAGAGAAGGAAACCGCCTTGACGATCGTCAAGAGATCATCCTGGTCGTCATGGTCTTGTGCGAGAATCGAGAAGGGCAAGGCCTCCAAAGGATCGCCAGCGAGGCTGTCGTGGGTCAGCATCAAAGGAGTGCCATCTGCCAACGAGGGACTCGACCCAAGCAGAAAGGCTGCATCACGGATATCTTTGGCAAGAAAGCGCATCAACCGTTCGGCGCGATCCTGCAGATCATTGCGGCTGACTTCTACCAGAATGCGCGACTGATAGCTGATCATCATCTGCAGAACCATGGCACCGACTACAATCGCAATCGCCATGGCAACCATCAATTCAACAAGTGTCACACCGGCACTGGCGGATACTTTCATGGTGCGGTACGGACTGTTTGCAACTGGTAGCGATGGCTCTGTCCGCGCTGTTGCCAGACGGCCGAAACCGTAATCCTGCTCTGCCCGGTATGTGGCACGCCTCGTTCGACCAGTGGTTGAACTTCTATATCTCCAACCAGCAAGGGCACCTCCGCAGCAAGCAGCAGTCCGGCATAATCGATCACCTGTAACTCGGCCATGACTTCACCGGCAAGCCTGCGCGCCTGAGCGTTACGACCGTTGTCGTGATTCACCTGGATACTGGTCAGCAAAAGAGGCAAAAGCCCCATGCTGGTGATCATAAAAATCACCAACGACACCATCACCTCAACCAGCGTAAAACCTTCCTTTCCGCTTCCTTGACACATCGAATTTGCCCCTCCTGACAAACGTTGACAGATAACAAAACATCATAAGAATCGATTTCAACCGATCAAGCCCTGATCAGCCAGACTGATATAACGGCCACTACCGATAATAATATGGTCAAGCACCCGGACCCCCATCAAGGCGCCGGCATCACGTAATCTGGTCGTTAATTCAAGATCCTCACGGCTTGGCTCCGGGTCGCCTGACGGGTGATTGTGGACAAAAAGTACGGCGGCGGCAGATTCTCGGATCACCGGCTGAAACACTTCGCGTGGATGGACGATGCTGGCGTTGAGGCTGCCCTCAGAGATCTGGAGTTCTCGCAGCACGCGATTCTTGCTGTCGAGCATTAAGGTGAGGAAAACCTCTTTTTTAAGATCGCGCAGGCGTTCGTGGAAATGGGCAAAGACTTGCCGGGAGCTGGTAAAACGGGTTCCAGGGGCTAGGGGAGTAGCGGCAAAGCGACGGGCCAGTTCACCAAGAGCGAGAATTTCTGCGGCCTTGGCCGGACCGATGCCGGGCTCCTCGCAGAGTTCGGTCGCCGTTGCCGAGACCATGGCACGCAGGGACCCGAAGCGTTTCAACAGCTGCCGGGACAGGTCAAGCGCACTGCTGCCATTGCCTGCATGTCCGCTACGCAGGATCAACGCCAGTAATTCCGTATCGCTGAGTGTTGCCGAGCCTCTAGACAGAAGCTTCTCACGCGGCCGGTCGGCCACGGGCCAGTCCTTGATACAGGACATCGCCCCCTCCATTTTCACCACAAAATATAATCAATAAGATAGAATCAGAACTGCGGAGATACCATAAAATCCTCTCATGATGCAAGCCTAATTTTCCCGGAAAGTGCGCAAGATCTCTTTGTCAGAGAAAGCATGGTTGACTTGCACCGAAAACCACATCTATCATTGAAATATCAGGAACATCAAAGCTTGGCGATACTGCTCGGCAGGCTCTTAATCTTTAAGGAACAGTTATGGCTTTACTTAAAATTCGACATTACCCCGATCCGGTCCTCAAAAAAGTTGCCGATCCGGTGACTGAGTTCGACGATTCCCTGCGTCAGCTGGCCCACGACATGGCAGAGACTATGTATGCCGCTCCGGGCATTGGTCTTGCCGCGCCACAGGTCGGTATCAGCAAACGCTTGACCGTGATCGACTGCTCCGCGCGGGACGAAGATGCGCAGTTGTTGGTTATGGTCAATCCGGAAGTGATCGATCAGGAAGGTGAATGCTTTGAAGAAGAAGGCTGCCTGTCGGTACCGGAATACTATGCCAAGGTCAGCCGCAGCGCCACGGTTAAGGTGCGCTTTCAGGATCTGGATGAAAAGACCCACGTTATAGAGGCACAAGGCCTGACATCGGTCGCCTGCCAGCATGAAATCGACCATCTTGACGGCATCCTCTTTGTCGATCATCTCTCGCCACTCAAGCGCAGCATATTCCGCAAGAAGTGGAAGAAAATTCAGGAACATTTAATGGAGCAGATGTAAATGCAGCCACAAGAGTTACGAACCATTTTCATGGGGACCCCCGATTTTGCCCTGCAGACCCTGCAGGGCTTAATTGATGCAGGCTGCAAAATGGTCGGCGTCTACACCCAGCCCGACCGGCCGAAAGGACGCGGCAAGAAGTTGGCGCCGCCACCGGTCAAGGAACTGGCGCAAAAATACGACATCCCCGTTTACCAGCCGCTCAAGCTGCGTCAGCCGGAAGCTGTCGCCGAGCTCGAAGCCCTCGCCCCCGACCTGATCGTGGTGGTCGCTTACGGGCAGATCCTGCCGAAGAGCGTGCTCGAGATCCCTGCCTATGGCTGCATCAACGTCCACGCCTCATTGTTACCCAAGTACCGCGGTGCGGCACCGATCAACAAAGCGATCATCGACGGTGAAACGGAAACCGGCATCACGACGATGTACATGGATGTCGGTCTCGACACCGGCGATATGCTGGTAAAAAAGACCCTGTCGATCGGACCAGAAGAAACCGCCGGAGAACTGCATGACCGCCTGGCCAGCCTTGGCCGGGAGACGATGGAGGAGACCTTGCGACAACTCTGTGCCGGCTCCCTGCAGCGAGAAGTACAGGATGACGCACAGAGCACTTACGCCTCGATGATGAAAAAAGAAGACGGCCGCATCGACTGGAGCCGTTCTGCCCTGGAGATTCACAACCATGTGCGCGGACTCAATCCCTGGCCGGGAGCCTACACCACCATCAATGGTGAACTCCTTAAGTTGGCCGAAACCCGCCCGGAGTCAACAGAAGGAGACAAGCCCGGCAGCGTTATCAAAGCGGATAAAGATGGCGTCTGTGTCGCCTGCGGAAGTGGTTCGCTGCGCATTCAACAGCTGCAGTTGGCCGGACGCAAACGCCTGGCTGCGGCGGATTTTCTTCGTGGCTGCCCATTGGAAGCCGGCGCGCTGATGGAATAAGAGAGAACCGATCGCCTGTAACACTTGAAATCCGGTGATTCGTAGCTACATTATTACTCTCTGTTGAGTGCAGAACATCCATCAACTATTTTGACCAAAAGGCTTTTGCGTAATGAACACCATCCGCACCGTTGTCTTGCTCACTGTTTTAACCCTCGGCCTGGTTTTTATCGGCGGAATGATCGGCGGCCAAACCGGCGCCCTCATCGCCCTGATTCTGGCCGGCGTCATGAACATGGGCTCTTACTGGTTTTCCGATAAGATCGTTATCAAGATGTATAAAGGGAACCAGGTGACCAGCGGTCCGCTTTTCGACGTTGTCACTGAAATATGCCAGAATAACCAGCTGCCGATGCCCAAGGTCTACACTCTGCCACAAGCGACCCCCAACGCTTTTGCCACCGGTCGCAACCCCGAGCACGCCGTGGTTGCTGCGACGGAGGGGATCACGCAGGTCCTGTCCCGCGACGAACTGAAAGGGGTCATGGCCCACGAGATGAGCCATGTCATGCACCGTGACATCCTGATCGGTTCGATCGCCGCGACCATCGCCGGAGCCATCGCCTACCTGGCGCACATGGCCCAGTGGGCGGCTATTTTCGGTGGTTTTGGCCGCGACGAGGAGGACAGCAATCCTCTCGCCCTGATCGCGCTGGCCATCATCGCACCGATGGCCGCCATGCTGATCCAGATGGCGATCTCCCGCTCCCGTGAGTTTGAGGCCGACAAGGGCGGTGCCCAACTCTGCGGCAACCCGCTCTCTTTGGCCAGTGCCCTGCGCAAACTCGAGAACGCCAACGAGAGCGCACCGATGCCACGGGTTAATGAGGCGACGGCGCACATGTTCATCGTCAATCCACTACGCGGT
>JAAXQF010000415.1 GCA_012974435.1 Desulfuromonadales bacterium
TCACGACATACAGCACAAAAACGCCCCAACCTGCTTTCGCGGATCGGGGCGTTCCTATATGTATTACTGCAAGTCATTCTCAGAAGTCCTAAGGATATTTGATACACCAAATATCAACTCAGAACGTTAACAGAGCCGAATCCTTTTACTTTTCTGACTTATCGCTGCAACGCACAACGATAAAGATACATCTCGACTCTTTAAAATTTAGCTGGCCGCTTCTCCATGAAGGCGCTGATGCCCTCCTTGCAATCTTCCGTCGTAAAACAAAGGGCAAAGAGATCCGCCTCGTAACGTGAGCCGCGGGCAAAATCCATCTCCATACCATTATCAATTGCTTCCTTGGCGAGCCGGATGGCCGAAGAGCTTTTATCACACATCTTCATGGCCAGGGAACGCGTCTCTTCCATCAAGCTCTCCTTCGCCACGACGCGATTGACCAGTCCGATCCGGCATGCCTCTTCGGCATCAATCATCTCACCGGTAAAGATCAACTCCTTGGCCCGCCCCTTGCCAACAAGACGCGAGAGACGTTGTGTTCCAGCGAATCCCGGGATTATGCCAAGCTTGACCTCGGGTTGCCCGAACCTGGCTGAATCTGCAGCAATCCGGATGTCACACCCCATTGCCAGTTCACAGCCGCCGCCGAGGGCATAACCGTTAATGGCAGCAATCACTGGCTTGGGAAAAGCTTCAAGCCGATCAATGACCCGCTGTGCCAGTAACGCGAACTCACGGGCGCTGTCGGCATCCAGCGTACCAAGGTGGCTGATATCTCCACCGGCAATAAAAGCTTTCTCACCTGCGCCGGTGAGGATAACAACGCGAATCTCGTTATCTTTCTCCAGCTCACCAAGCAATCGATCCAGACCTTCGAAAGTTGCAACAGTCAGGGCATTAAGAGCCTTGGGGTTGTTAAAAGTAATCGTCGCTAAAGGGCCATCTTTTTCGAGCAACAAGTTTCCATCCGCCATGAATATTCTCCTTTGCAACGGGTTGATATCAGCAGGCGCCCACGAACCAGCAGGGACGTTAATGATTCGTCAGTATAGCGAATGAACCTGCAATGCGCTACATGTGCAACAGAAAGAACGACAAAGCCCTCGCTTTGCAGCGAGGGCTTTGTAATAAACCTATGAAGAGGAGATCAGAATTCATCGCCTGACAACATCTCTTCGTCGAAGCGAATAGCCTTGTTACGACCGGTGTCTTTGGCTTTGTAGAGAGCAACATCAGCGTATTTGATGCACTGCCAGAAGCCTTCTCCATCACCGGGGAATTCACTGACGCCAAGGCTGAGAGTTTTATGAATGGATCCATTGGGGATCTCTATCTTTGCTTCATCGAAAATCTTGCGGATCTTCTCGGCCACGACAATGGCGTCGCCAGGGTTGATATCAACCAGCAGAATGAAGAACTCCTCGCCACCGAATCGGATCACGATATCGGTGGCGCGTACGCCCTTATTGATCAGGACAGCCGTCTCTTTAAGGACCAGATCACCAACATCGTGTCCATACTGGTCATTGACCTGTTTGAAGTAGTCAAGGTCACACATGATCAGGCTAAGGGTTTTATAGCAACCTTCCAGATGCTCACCGTTGGGGGCCTCTTTATTCAGCACCTGCAACTTGTACTGGAAGAACTCGGCGTAGCTCACATCAATCTCGTCGAGCAGGAGCTTCAGTTCAAGTGTGAATTCAGGGGAACGTTAGGAATATAACTCAGCAGGACATCCCGCAACGGCTGCAACCAGGCGTGCAAACATACCCCGGCTGCGCCGCCAGAGCCTGTTCATATTCCTTACGCAGGTGACTGCGTTGCACCCCCTGTTGAATAATGTCCCAAGGGAACAACTCCTCCGCTCCACGTTCACGGTGCAGGTAGAAAGCAGGATCGATACCTACTTGTCGGCAGGCAGCCTTGAGGCTGGCACCTTCTGCGAGCAATGGCAGGGTCTGACCGACGCGTCGATCACCGCGGGCAAAAAAGCCCTGGATCTCGGCATGGCGCAAAGATTCAAAGTTCAACTCAACGTTCGCGACCGGGCGTAAACGTTTCTGCAAGAGTCGATACTTCTTCTCAAGGAGACTGCGTCGCTCCATCGGCGCCCATTGCAATGGCGTCCATGGCTTGGGCACAAAAGGATTAACGGAAAGGTGTAAGCGACCCAGGCGACCCGCTTGTTTGCCGATCTCTTCCCAGATCTGCCGGATTTTCACAGTAAGATCGGCAATCGCAAGCACATCGGATTCAACCTCTGAGGGCAAACCGATCATGAAGTAGAGTTTGAGATTCGGGATCCCGCCTTCGGCCAGCAGCTTGACCGCGGCAAGGATCTGCTCCTCATCAATGCCTTTATTAATGACATCCCGCATTCGTTGGCTGCCCGCCTCCGGAGCCAGGGCCAGAGTCTTGTGACCTGAATCGGCAAGAACCTTGATCTGTTCGATCGTGATGGCGTCAATCCGCACGCTCGAGACCGAGACTTCGCCACCCTGTTCCAGGATGTCCCGACCGATATCAGCAATATCATCATAATCGGAAACGGCTGCAGCGACCAGGCCGACTCTACCAACCTCATCATCTGTGTCGAGAATCTCCTGGCGCAGGTGCTCCACGGAATGTTCCCGAAAGGGGCGATAGATAAAACCGGCGGCACAGAAACGGCAGGCCTTGGGGCAGCCGCGTGAAACTTCGACAAGGTGCATACTGCCGAATTCTGTGTCGGGGGTTGCCACACAGGTCATACTCTGACTGTCATCCAGGTTAGCCTGCCACTGTCGTGCAACCTGTTCCGGAAGCCCCTCTAACGGCGCCATTGCTATAAGTTCACCACTCTCTTCGTAGCGAACGTCGTAACCACCAGGCTGATAAATCCCCGGCTGTTTTGAAAGTCGTTCGAGGAGTTCAGTGCGAGATGAAGTCTCAGGATCAAGCAATTGCGACAGGAGTTGAGGAAGGGTCACTTCAGCCTCACCAACCACGAAGATGTCCATGACCTCAGCCAGAGGTTCCGGGTTGAGAAAAGCGCAGACGCCACCACAGATGACCAAGGGGTCGCGCTCGGTGCGCTCTTCACGCCAGAACGGCATGCGGCCGAGTTCAAAGATCGGCGGCAGGTTGAGGTAATCATTTTCGAAAGAGATTGAGAAGGCGATCAGATCAAAATCAGAGAGCGAGCGTTGAGATTCAATCGACACAAGGGGAAAACCGGTACGACGATGCTCTTCGATATCTTCAGGATCAGGAAGAAAGAAGCGTTCACAAAGCGCATCGTCACGCTCGTTGAGCATCCGGTAGACGGTCTGTAGCCCCAGGTTGCTCATTCCCTGGTGGTAGGTGTTCGGATAGATCAGGGCGACGGCCAGACGCCCACCCCAGGGGTTGGCTTTTCCGCCACTTTCCTGTTCATGACGCTGACGATATTTTTCAATCAGATGACGTGACATCAATCACATTCTACGGCGAAGGGTAACAAGATATCAATCTTCAACTGAGGGTTAGAAGAATACTTGAGGAAAAGAAGGAGAAAGCCTGACAAGGTTTAGTGTCGTGTCAATGATGAAATGACGTTAAAGACAACGCCGTAATTTTTTTGTGCCAGCAAGGCATGTCTTGAGTCACATAGTTGTAACTACGTGGCTTAAGACATAACGAAGCTGGCGCGGAAAAGAACAAGTTGGATGTGTCAGTTTGTCGTTGATGCGGCACTAGGCTTTGTCTTGCAGGAGTTCCGGCATAAAGGACTGCACGGCTTCGACAACATTATCCACCGTCACACGATCCAGTCGTTGGTCACCATCAGCGAAGCAACATCGATCAGGGACATCATCTGTCTGACCGAAGTTTTGCCGACAAAATTATGCACCGGAGCCTGTATAGCTGCGGCGATATCGTTGCCGATCTCGACTTCACCAGGACCGCCGATCAGCACCACATGCATGCCGTACTCTCTGGCAAGGAAATCACCGACGGCTGCAAAGCGCTCAGGGTACCAACGTTTTGCCGAGCCATAAGCGGCTCCGGGGTTGATAGTGACGACGAGCCCTTCGGGTAGCTGCTCTTTCACCCAGGCACGCTCACTATCCAGCAGAGCAAGGGGCTGTCTTTTCTCTTCAGCCTTGATGCCATAGTAATTGACGATACGCAAAAAAGCGTCAGTTTGGTGAACCGTCTTCTCTGCTTCGCCAAAGGGCACCGGGTGGGTCAAAAAGATACGGCGGCCATCCGTGGCAAAGCCAAGACGTCGTGGAATTCCGGCCAGAAAAGCCATGATCCCGGCTTCGATGGCATATTGGAAGAGAATCGCACAATCGAACTTACGACGGCGCAAATCGGCCGTAAAACGCAACATGCCGAGGACACCGGCATGCTCAGCGCGTTTATTATAAACGATGACTTCATCACAGCCGGGATGATTTTCCAGCAACTGGGCAACCAGGGGATTGGCAACGACAGCGATATGGGCATCAGGATAGGTTTCCCTGACGGCCATCATAGCCGGAACAGTCATAACAGCATCGCCAAGCCAGTTGGCCGAGCGGATCATGATGCGTTGGATTTTATTGGCGTCGAGTTTTTTCAAGAGACATGAATTCAGTCTAGGGGGAGAGCCTCGTCGATCAGCATGACCGGGATGCCGTCACGAACCGGGTAAGCCAGTTTACAGGCATGACAGTAGAGCTTGTCATGGTTGTCATCGGGCACAATTTCACCTTTGCATTGCGGGCAGGCCAGTATTTCAAGCAGATCTTTTGATAAAGTCATCAGTTTTCTCCAGGGTGATATTCACTTCTTCTACAGTAAGCCACATAGCAAGTCAAACGCAAAGCCAGGGTTCATAGCTGTATTTTCCAGAAATCACAGCGCCAAATCCCAACCCCGTAGAGAACCTTTCGAGAAAGACTACATCTGTAGACACTCTTGGTTAGACCTCCAGCTCAAAAACACATCTAACGCAAAGACACAAAGACGCAAAGAGACCACTTCTATAATTTTGAATCTGGACAATCAAGGTTTATCATTCTCTGTGCCTTCGCGTCTTTGCGTTAAAATTCGTTTTATCTAGTCTTGCCGTAAGCACAAAAAAAAGGGCCGCACAAGGCGGCCCAAAGTAGTTGAGGGAGGTGCATTACAGGCAAGCGCAGAGTTACGAGCAAACCGATAAGACGCCGGGCGGAGAACCGACACGGCCGCTCACCCTTTGACAAGCACGAAATTAAATTTCAGCAATTGGCCATCGGGGTCTTAAAACCGACCCTTCAGGTAAATGTATTTATTCTCAGTCGACGCGTTTGCGCAGGAACGTCGGGATATCATACTCCTCGTCTTCATTGTAGGACCCGATACGCATACTGGCGCGCGGCTTGTCCTGGTTCTGGTTACGAATGAACGCCGGGATATCACGGTCAATCTTGGTTGGCGTCTGTACGTTCGGGCGACCCAGCTCAGTGCTAGGGCGTTTGCCCGTATCGAAGGAGCAACCGAAGCCAGTTGCAATAGCCGTCACCTGGATGGTTTCACCCATATCTTCGTTAACGACCAGTCCGATAAAGATATTGGCGTCTTCATGAACCTTTTCGTGAACGATATTGGCGACTTCCTCGTAATCAGCCATGGTCATGCTGGAAGAACCGGTGACATTAACCAGCACACCCTTGGCTCCTGAAATGTCAATCTCTTCGAGCAACGGACTGCTGATCGCCTGCTGAGCGGCTTCGCAAGCGCGGTTTTCGCCTGTGGCAGTGCCGATACCCATCATGGCCATACCGCGCTCGCTCATCGCCGACTTCACATCCGCGAAGTCGACGTTGATCATGCCGTGAGTAGTAATCAGATCGGAGATTCCCTGTACGGCCTGACGCAGCACATCATCAGCGGGTTTAAAGGCATCGAGGATCCCCATCTGCTTACCGGCAAGACCACTTAAACGGTCGTTTGGAATCAGGATCAGAGAATCAACGATCTGCTTGAGTTCTTCGACACCCTGTACCGCCTTGCCCATGCGTTGCTTACCTTCGAAAGCAAAGGGCTTGGTGACAACAGCGACCGTTAAGGCACCGAGCTCCTTGGCAACTTCAGCGATAACCGGAGCTGCACCGGTCCCGGTTCCACCACCCAGGCCTGCTGCGATAAAGACCATATCAGCGCCTTTCAGCAACTCGGCAATCCGAGCACGATCTTCCTCGGCGGCCTCGCGACCTACTTCCGGGTTGGCGCCGGCGCCAAGACCCTTGGTCAGCTTCGGACCAATCTGCACACGCATGGAAGAGAGGTTGGCCCGCAATGCCTGGGCATCGGTATTGGCAACCATGAACTCCACACCATCAATCTGGGCAGCAATCATCGTATTGACCGCATTGCTACCGCCCCCACCAACACCAACGACCTTAATCTTAGCTACCTGGTCTACACTTTCGTCAAATTCAAACATAATGACTCCCTCCGCCATTGTTGTGATCGTCGCCTCTCCATGGCAACAATCTGTTTATCTTACGGTCTTATATTGCTTAGCTAACTTTTAGAAAAATTCTCCGAACCACTCTTTCATCCGCCGAGTGACACGATCGAAGAGATTTTCATCTCCGATCACGAAATTGCGGGTCTGCATATTGCGGCTGCCATACTTCACCAGGCCAACGCCGGTAGCGTAAATCGGTGAATTGACAACATCGGTCAGCCCGCCAATACCGGTCGGCTGGCCTCGTCGTACCGGCAGGTCAAAAATCTGCTCGGCAATTTCCGGCATACCAGGAAGAATCGCTGAGCCACCGGTGATCACGACACCGGAAGCGATCAGATCCTCGTAACCGCTCTTAACGATCTCCCTGTTGACCAGGGTAAAGATCTCCTCAACCCTTGGCTCGAGGATCTCCGCAAGCAATTGCCGTGACAGGATCCTTGGGTCTCGTCCACCCACCGAGGGAACTTCGATCGTTTCATCCTTGCCAACCATTGAGGAGAGGCAACAACCCGAAGATTGCTTGATCTTCTCTGCTTCTGCCGTCGGCGTTCTCAGGCCCACAGCGATATCGTTGGTCAGATGATTACCACCCAGTGAAAGCACCGAGGTGTGCTTGATTGCGCCATCAATAAAGATCGCGATATCCGTCGTGCCACCTCCGATATCGACAAGAGCCACACCGAGGTCCTTTTCATCAGGTGTCAAAACAGCTTCAGCAGATGCCAGCTGCTCGAGGACAATATCGCCAACATCAACACCGGCCTTGTTGCAGCTCTTTATGATATTCTGGGCACTTGCGACTGCGCCGGTGACGATATGGACCCGGGCCTCGAGACGCACTCCGCTCATGCCGAGTGGCTCCTTGATGCCGTCCTGATCATCAATGATGAACTCCTGGGGCAGGATGTGAATCACTTCCCGATCCATCGGTATCGCCAGGGCTTTGGCAGCATCGATAACACGCCGCACATCTTCGTTGCAGACTTCACGGTTCTTGATGGCAATCACACCCTGGGAGTTGATGCCCTTGATATGACCACCGGCAATTCCTGCGAACACCGACTTAATCTCACAACCGGCCATCAACTCAGCCTCTTGCAACGCCTTGCGGATCGCGTTGACCGTACTCTCGATGTTAATGACCACGCCTTTGCGCAGCCCGCTTGAAGGACTAGTACCGATACCAACGATATCAAGCCCCTCATCAGTTATCGCGCCAACGATGGCACAAATCTTGGTTGTGCCTATGTCCAGGCCGACTACCAGGTTTTCACGTTTGTTATTCATTTTCCTCCCCTTCCCGTTCCTTAAAGCTAACTTCTGCCGCCCGTGTGTTTCACATCCAACTTCACGATAACGCGGTCGGTCACGTTTAAATCAATATACTTAAGAGCCATCAACCTGGGCTCCAGATCGTCATAAATGCTTTCCAGTCGATTCAACTTGGTATCAAAACCCTGCGTACCCATACGCACTGGCACACCACCGATGCGGGTGTGCATGACAAGGCCTTCCTGCTCTTCAAAATGGATTTCCGATATATCATCGAGATTGAAGAGTGTCCTGCTCTCAAGTGCGTCCATAAGCTGCAGAGCCAGGTTTACAGAATCCTGGGTCTTATCCGGGTTATCGAGTAAGTATTGACGGTCAATCCCTGTGATCACCGGAAAATCAAGCTCATCACCTGCATCCAGCATCTTGAAAACTTCACCAGCACGATCCACGTAGTAAAGATAATCAAGATCGATAATCGCCCTGGCCTCCCGCTCTACCACCCGAATAACAACCTGATCAGGGAAGGAGCGTTCGACTTCGGCCTTGGCGATCCAGGCATGTTCTTCAATCTTGAGTCCGATCATATGCAACTCAAGATCAAAGAGGCTATCACCGATCTCAATATCAGAAGCATCGAGGATATCACCTTCACTCACCCTCACCTGATGCTCAACGCGAACCTGCTTCACTCCAAAATATCCTGATTCGAGCAGCATCTGGGCTGTAAGCAAGGCCCCGCTCGCAAGCAGAAAACCACTTCCGGAAGCAATGCAGACCCGCAGCGTGCGATGGAACAACTTCTTCCAGTCGCGCGCCTGCTTCTTCTGCTTGCGCCGGTTGGTTTTACACTTCTTCTGCTTGTGAGACTTCAGATCACGCATTAGCTACCCGTTTACTTTTTTAATCCTGCGTCTTCCAGAATTTGCATCACCAGTTCATTGAAGGAGATGCCTGCTTCCGCCGCCGCCTTTGGCAGCAGGCTGGTTGCTGTCATCCCCGGGATGGTGTTGACTTCCAGGCAGAAGAACTCGCGCTCTCGCACCATGAAATCAACCCTGGCGGCGCCCCGGCAAGCCAGTGCCTTACAGGCCGCCACAGAGGTTTCCTGCAGTCGGTTGTACAGCACAGCTTCCAGAGGTGCCGGCAGCAGGTACTCGGTGTGACCCGGTGTATATTTCGATTCGTAATCGTAAAAACCACTTTTCGGCACAATCTGAATAATCGGCAAGGACTCGTTATTCAGGATGCTGACTGTGATTTCATCCCCCTGTATGTAATCTTCGATCAGGACCAGGTCATCGTGTTTCAGAGCCTCTTCCAAACCTGCTTCAAGTTCCGCCCTATCATGTACGATACTGATGCCGATGGTTGAACCTTCCCGGGCGGGCTTGACCACGAGAGGAAAGTGGCGACAACGCTTAAACAATTCGCTTCGATCATCGCCGCCGCGATAGGCAATAAACCCCGGGGTAGAAATCTCGTGGTAGAGCAAGATCTGCTTGGTGATAACCTTGTCCATCACCATGCTCGAAGACATGACGCCACTTCCTGTGTAGGGAATCTGCATCATTTCCAGAAGGCCCTGGACCGTACCGTCTTCACCGTAGCGTCCGTGCAGACAGATAAAAGCCACATCGGTTCCAACTTCACGCAACTGGGCTGGTAAATCGTGACATGCATCGATCGCGACCGCATCGCAACCGTTCTCCAGCAACGCACTTAACACAGCCTGACCGGTTTTTAGCGAGATCTCCCGCTCAGCAGAAAGGCCTCCCATCAAAACAGCTATCTTTTTATTCTTCAGTTCAGTGCGATTCATCATCTCGTCACCCATGTCTTTACAAAATCTTCATCAGTTCTGCACCCACCTGCCAGACGTTACCGGCACCGAGGGTAATGACAATGTCTCCGGGTTGTAGAACCGCCTGTAAATGCTCGACCGTGGCGACAACATCACCGGTGTAGCAACAGGATTTGTGACCATGTTCGCTGATCCCCTCGGCAAGTTTTTCTGCCGTCACCTCGGGACGAACATCTTCGCCTGCGGCGTAGACATCCATCACGGCGATATGATCCGCCTGATAAAAGGCCGTCAGGAAATCATCAAAGAGCGCCTCGGTGCGACTGTAACGATGTGGCTGAAAAACTGCGACCAGACGCCGGTTCCAACCACTACGGGCGGCGCTGAGCGTGGCCTTAATTTCCACAGGATGATGACCGTAGTCGTCCACCACCATAATTCCCTGTGCTTCACCTTTGATCTCGAACCTGCGACCAACGCCGTTAAAGTCCTGAAAACCTTCGGCAATCGAGGCAAAGGGCATGTCGAGCTCCATGGCCACAGCAACCGCGGCCAAGGCATTGAGCACGTTATGACGACCCGGCATGCGGATACTTAAACGACCGAGAGCTTCTCCCCGGTAATGCACCAGGAAACTGGTCCGGTCACCCTCATGCTCAATTTCGGACGCCATAAAATCCGCCTGGGAAGTCAAGCCGTATGTGATCAGGCGCTTTTTGACGTCAGGGATCATCCCCTGCAGGTTCTCATCATCCAAACAAAGAACGACCAGCCCATAAAATGGCACTTTGTTGATAAAATCAATGAAGGTCGCGCGGATTTCATCAATGCCGCTGTAGAAATCGAGATGATCCTCATCAACGTTGGTCACAACCGCGATTGTCGGCGATAATTTCAAGAAAGAACCATCCGACTCATCAGCTTCTGCCACAAGGAACTCGCCCTGCCCCAACTTGGCGTTGGAACCGATTGAATCCAGGCGACCGCCGATCACTACGGTCGGGTCGATGTTGCCATGCGAGAGCACCGTTGCCACCATGCTGGTCGTGGTTGTCTTGCCATGGGTTCCGGCAATCGCGATGCCGTACTTCATACGCATCAACTCCGCGAGCATTTCTGCCCTCGGGATGACAGGGATCTTACGACGGTTGGCTTCCTGAACTTCAGGGTTCTGCAAATTCACAGCAGTCGATGTAACGACGACTTCGACCTCATCAACATTCTCGGCGCGGTGGCCATAAGCGATTGTCCCACCCAGGCTCGCCAGACGGCGGGTAATATCGCTCTCTTTAAGGTCGGAACCTGAGACCTGATATCCAAGGTTGATGAGAACCTCGGCAATCCCGCTCATGCCGATTCCGCCTATGCCAACAAAATGTATTTTCTGAATCTTGCCGTACATGATTTTCCCTTCACATGGCTTCTACGATAACAGACCGGCATTCCTTCAGCAGCCTGGCTGCTGCGCCAGGTCTTGCCAGTCCTTTTGCTGCAGCAGACATCGACTTGAGGCTGGTACGATCAGGCAACAGACCGCTGACCAGTTGCCCCAGACGCTCAGCAGTCAGATCTATCTCTTCCATCACCATGGCGGCACCCTTGGCTGCCAGGGCTTGAGCATTTCCAGATTGATGTCCGGCTGCTGCGTGCGGGTAAGGCACCAGGATTGCCGGACGACCACAGGCCATCAGTTCTGCGAGAGTCGTGGCTCCAGCTCGACAGACAATCAACGTCGAGTTTGCGTACGCCTTGGCCATATCGTTGATGAAAGGCTTGACGTCAGCATTTGGCCAGCCATTTTCTTTGTATCCGCGAACCGTTTCCTCATAATCGAGCTGTCCGGACTGGTGAACAATCTCCAACTTGTCCCGCCATTCGGACAGGTGCGGCAGAGCGGCCACGACGGCCCGGTTAATCGCTCGAGCACCCTGGCTGCCGCCGAAAACGAGGAGACAGAGTTTCTCTTCCCGAATACTCGGACACTCTTCCATGGCAGAGCGAACCGGGTTGCCTGTCAACACTGTTGCGCTCCTATGAAAGGCACGATCCGCCTCATCAAAGGAAAGGCAGACTCTTTTCGCCCAATGGCCCAGAAGCCTGTTTGCCAGACCTGGCCATGCATTCTGCTCATGCACCAGGTAGGGAATGCCGAGAGTTTTCGCTGCCAGCAATACCGGCACTGAAGCGTAGCCGCCAACACCAACGACGACGTCGGGGTTGAACTCCCGCAGGATCTTGCGTGACTGGGCAAAACTCTTTGTCAGTTTGCCAAGGACTTTCAGCCGAGCGAGGACTCCAAGCCCTGCCCACCCGCTCATTTCAATCGTCTTCAAGGTCCAGCCCCGTTCCGGCAGCATGCGCGCCTCCAGACCTTTCTCGGTGCCGACGAAGAGCACTTCACTCTGCGGCTCTTCACTTTTAAGTTGCTCAGCCAGTGCGATCGCGGGGAAAAGATGTCCACCGGTGCCTCCACCGGCCAGCAGCAATTTCATCGCAACTCTCCCGGAAGGCTTCTGGAAACATTCAACAGAATACCTATCGCCGCCAGCGTCGTGATCAGACTGGTTCCGCCGTAGGAGAGGAAAGGCAGCGCCAGACCCTTGGTCGGCACCATACCCATGACAACCGCCATGTTGACAAAAGCCTGCATGCCGATCAGCAGGGTGACCCCGAAAGCCAGGAAACAACTGAAGTCATTTGGTGCATTGAGCGATGTCTTCAGACCTCTCAGGATCAGGAGCAGGAACATGGAGGCAATCACGATGACACCGATAAAACCGAGCTCTTCGCCAATAACGGAGAAGATGAAGTCGGTATGCGCTTCAGGCAGGTAGAAGAGCTTCTGTTTGCTCTCGCCAAGGCCTTGACCGAAGGGCCCGCCGTTGCCGAAGGCGATCCAACTCTGGATGATCTGGAAACCGGTGTCACTCGGGTCTTCCCAGGGATTGAGAAATGCCATAATGCGACGACGACGATAATCAACGTTCATCACCATGAAGTACAAGAGCGGTATTGCGATCAAGCCGATACCAGCCAGATAACTCAAGCGGGTCCCCGCCACCAACAACATGGCGACCGCTACAATCGCCAGGGTCAGCGCGCTACCGAGATCAGGCTGGGCCAGCAACAGGCCAATCAAAACCGCGAGGACTACCATGTAAGGCAGGAAGCCGACGCGGAAGCTCTTGACCTTGCTCTGTTTGCGGGCCAGGGAATGCGCCATAAAAAGTACTAGGCCTAGTTTGACAAACTCCGCCGGCTGAAAAGTGAACCCGGCGACCTTGATCCAACGTGCCGCACCGCCAACCTTTTTGCCGACTCCGGGAATCAAGACAGCAATCAACAGGAGTGCACACAAACCAAGGACCGGCCATGCTGCTTTACGCAAAACATCCAGATTTACACGCATCAAGAGAGCCATTGCGCCGAAGCCGAGGATGGCATAGGCCCCCTGTCGTTTCAGGAAATACAGGCTGTCGCTATGCTCACGTACCGCCATGATTGACGAGGAAGAAAACACCATCACGACTCCGAGGCAGGTCAGACAGACCGCCAGCACCAGAATCGAATGATCTGTCCCTTGCCTAATTTCCATTTCTGGCTTCCCCTGCACAACTCAAGGCGTGAAACTCACGGGAAAATATCCGGCCACGCTCTGCAAAGTTTTTAAACATATCGAAACTGGAACAGCCTGGTGAGAGAAGGACTGATCCACCAGGACTACTCACTTGTGCCGCGATGCCAACAGTTTCATGCATATCAGCGGCACGATGAATTTTCGCCAGCCCATCAAAAGCGTGTGACATACGCTCTGCTGCAGCACCAATCAGGACCAGATGATCAACCTTGTCACGAATTACCGGCACCAATGCAGACAAGTCGCCCTTTTTATCTTTACCACCGGCAATCAGGACCACCGGCTTTTCCAGGCCGGCCAGGCTTTTCACTACGCTGCCGATGTTGGTGCCTTTGGAATCGTCATACCAGCTGGCACCATTGAGTTCTCCGAGGAACTCCATCCTGTGCGCAAGACCGGTAAAGTTTCTAGCCGCGCTCCAGGCGATCTCAGCCGGACAGCCCTCGATCAGTAGAGGAATCAGCGCAGCCATGACGTTTTCCCGATTGTGCTGGCCCCGAAGTTTCAATTCATTTGCGGCAAAGATGATCTCAGCGCCTTGCCAGCGCCAGATGATCTTGTCGTCACTCAGACTCATGCCCGACTCCAGGACGGTCTGGCTGCTGAAGCAAATCTTGTTCGCTGCTGTTGCCGACGCGGCCTGCATCACCTGTGGATCATCAGCATTCAGAATCGCGATATCGTTTTCACCCAGGTTTTCAAAAATTCTTGCCTTGGCCGCCACGTAACTCGCCATATCCGGGTAGCGATCAAGGTGATCTTCCGAAACATTTATCAGCATGGCGTAGCCTGGGCGAAAGTCTTCAATGGTTTCCAATTGGAAGGAGGAGAGCTCCACAACCTGCCATTGGTAATCACGACCCACTGCATCGATCAGCGGAGTCCCGAGGTTGCCGCCAACAAAAGCATTCTCGCCCCAGGCCTTGAGCATTTCACCGATCAGGGTGGTCACCGTGGACTTCCCATTGGTTCCAGTGATGCCGATCATGGTTCCGGTTAACTGATGCCAGGCAATTTCAACCTCGCCAAGGATCGGAACACCATGCTGCCGACAGAGATCGAGAACCGGGATATCAAGTGGCACACCAGGACTTGTCACAATCAGGTCAGCCGCTGTGAAAAGCTCTTGAGTATGACCACCGAGATCCATCCGCACACCAGCCTTCTCCAGCTCATCAAGATTATCCAGAAGCTCGGCGCTACGATTATCGGACAAGACGACCCTGGCCCCTTGAGACAGGAAAAACTTCGCCAGGCTGCGCCCGGTTGAACCGGCGCCGATAATGGTAATTTGCTTATCCCGATAATCTCTTTTCATTACAGACAACACCTATCTCAACTTCAGCGTTGAGAGTCCGATCAGGGCCAGAATGATGCTGATAATCCAGAAGCGCACGATAATCTTCGGCTCCGGCCAACCCTTCAGTTCGAAATGATGGTGGATCGGAGCCATACGGAAAATTCGTTTACCGTAGAGGCGGAAAGATGCGACCTGGACAATAACCGAGAGCGCTTCCATAACAAAAATTCCACCCACAATCACGAGCACGATCTCCTGCTTGGTGATCACAGCAATCGTTCCTATGGCGCCGCCAAGAGACAAACTCCCGACATCCCCCATAAAGACCTGCGCCGGATATGTATTGAACCAGAGGAAGCCAAGCCCGGCACCGATCATGGACCCACAGAGCACAGAAAGCTCGCCCGCCCCCGTTACACCAGTTATCTGCAAATAATTCGACAAAGTCGCATGGCCCGCTACATAAGCGAAGAGCAGGTAGGTTCCCGCTGCGATGATAACCGGCCCTATGGCCAGACCATCGAGACCATCAGTCAGGTTGACAGCATTGCTTGCACCAATAATCACCAGCATGGCAAAAGGTACGTAAAACCAGCCAAGATCGGGATTGAAGCCTTTGAAGAAGGGAAAAGCCAGGGTGGTCTGGAATCCCGGGTAGGTCATCAGGACCATACCAACGCCAAAGGCGATCAACATCTGCCAGAACATTTTCTTGCGCGGCGAGAGCCCGTCACTGTTCTTCAGCTTTACTTTCAACAAGTCATCAACGAAACCGATGATGCCATAACCGACCGTGACCAGCAGCGTCAGCCACACGTAGAGATTGGTTAAATCGGCCCAGAGCAAGGTTGGCAGCACGATCGCAAAAAGAATCAGGGCTCCGCCCATGGTCGGCGTTCCTTCTTTCTTGAAGTGCGATTCCGGGCCCAGTTTTCTGATGGTTTGCCCCATCTGCAACGCCGAGAGCTTCTCGATCAGCCAGGGGCCCAGGAGAAAACTGATGACCAGGGCCGTGATCGCGGCATAGATCGTCCGGAACGTGATAAACCGAAAAACATAGAAAACCGAAAACTCGGTATGTAGTGGATAGAGCAGATGATAAAGCACGTCTTATCCTTTTCCGTTGCCGTTTAATGCCGTTTTCTGTCTGGCGATTCGCAAAGCATCGATTACCTTTTCCATACGCATGCCCCGTGACCCTTTGACCAGGACCCGATCACCCTCTTGCAATACTTCAAGCAGGCTCGCGGCGAGTTCATCATGACTTTTAGCAGTTAACACCTGCTCTACAGGTAAACCACCCTCAACAGCTCCTCTGGCAATTTCTTCAGCAAGAGCGCCATAGGTGAAGAGCCAGTCAATCCGCTCCGCGGCAAGTGTTCCTATATGGTGGTGCAACTCCGGGCCGGTGGGGCCCAATTCGAGCATATCTGCCAAGACTGCTATACGCCGCCCCGCCGAATTAAGGTCATGCAGAGCATCCAGCGCGGCATGGACCGAGAGAGGGTTGGCGTTGTAGCTGTCATCAAGGACGACGATATCTTCGGGTAGGACGAAGAGCTCCATGCGCCCCGGGCAGGGTTTGAAGGCTTGCAGTCCACTGACAATCTGTTCCAAGCCAACGCCAATAACATAAGCAGCGGCGGCAGCAGCCAGCGCGTTACCAACGTTATGACGACCGGGCAGAGCCATGACAACCTTCTTCACCTCTCCCTCGATAATCAGGTCAAAGCTGATGGAGCCGTTATGCCCGGCAACATTTTCGGCCTTGACGTCGGCCTCACTCACAGTGCCGAACAGAACCTTCCTCACACCGTTGGCAACTGGTAACTGTCGTACTTCTGGGTCGTCTGCGTTGATCAGGGCGACGCCGTCACTCGGCAGAGCAATAAAGAGTTCGCCTTTGGCCCGTGCAACGCCGGAGATGCCATCGAAGTTTTCCAGGTGGCCGGCGCCGACATTGGTAATCATGCCAATATTTGGCCGGGCTATTTCAGCCAACCGAGAGATTTCACCGCGCTCACTCATGCCCATCTCGACAACGGCCCAACGATGCTCAGGCTGCAAACCAAACAGGGTCAGAGGCACGCCGATCAGGTTATTGAAGTTCCCGGCCGATTTCAGCCCGGGGCCTGTACTTTCCAGAATAGCCGCGAGCATCTCCTTGCAAGTCGTCTTGCCCGAAGTGCCGGTAATGCCGACAACCGGACCGGCAAATTGACGTCGCATGGCGGCAGCCAGATCGCCCAAGGCCTTGAGCGTGTTATTAACCTTGATCACCGGGACCAGCAGTCCCCCGATCATCTCTTCACTCAGACAAGCCGCGGCTCCATTCTGGATGGCCTGGTTCATGTAATCATGACCATCGTAGTTGTCACCACGGAGCGGGATAAACAGCTCACCCGGTTGTAGATTGCGACTGTCTGTTGAAAAACCCTGCAACTCTACTGACGCACCATTCTGCATCAAATGGCCTCCGGTGATTTCAGCAATGGTGCGCACGTCCATGCGGATCATTGTTGGCCTCCCTGCTGCAGAGCTTTGCGTAGTTCTTCCCGATCATCGAAGTGAATACGACCGCTTTTGAGTATCTGGTAATCTTCGTGGCCCTTACCGGCGACCAGGAGCAGGTCTCCGGATTGCAGAAGATCCACAGCGAACTGAATGGCAGCACGACGGTCTTCTATGACAACGTACCCACTGCCCTCGCCCTTGGCCGCTTCTGCGGTACTCCACTCACGCTCATGGACCTTGATCAGGCCACCCCGCACATCGTTGAGAATCTGCGCGGGGTCTTCGCTGCGGGGGTTATCCGAAGTCGCGATCGCGATATTGGAACCACGGGCTGCAACCTCAGCCATGATCGGACGCTTAGTGCGATCACGATCACCTCCACAACCAAAGATCGTCAAAATTCTCTTTGGGGACAGCGCCTGCATCGCTTCTATGACACGCCGTAGAGCATCACCGGTATGGGCATAATCAACCAGGATCACGGCATCTCTACCATTCTCTATCTGTTCCAGCCGTCCAGGTACACCCGTCGCTGCAGACAGGCCGGATGCAATCACCTGCGGCGGCAGACCAAGAGCGACTGCAGCACCGATGGCACAAAGTAGGTTCTCAGCGTTGAAATCACCGAGCAAAGGACTGGCGACATCAACAACGCCCACAGGTGTTGACACTCGGGCGCGGATTCCCTGTAGCGAAATCTCCAGGCTTTCCGGGTAAATATCAGCTTTGCTGTCTCGTCCGCAGGTCAGAGCGTCGGGAAGCATGGCTGCCAGCCGTTGACCGTAGCTGTCGTCTATATTGATAACGGCCCGACCATTGTCACGGGGAAGCAGCTCCTTGAAGAGATGGTACTTGCTCTTGAAGTAGCTCTCCATGTCGATGTGATAATCAAGATGTTCCGGTGTCAGGTTAGTGAAGACCCCAACATCAAAGCGCACACCATCAGCACGACACTGCTCCAAGGCGTGCGAAGAGGTTTCCATTACCAGCGAACGGGCACCGTTATTACGGAAATCACGGACCTGCTTCATCAGGTCAAGAGCTTCCGGTGTGGTATGCGGTGCATTTCGCAAATCTGTTCCGTAACGGTAATTGATGGTACCGACTACGGCAGGAGACAAATCCGCCTGTACGAGGATCTCTTCCAGCAGATAAGTGATGGTTGTTTTACCGTTGGTTCCGGTGATACCGACAACCTTCATATCTACCGTCGGATTGCCATAAAACTCGGCGGCAGCCAAAGCCATTGCCTGCCGGGCGTTATCAACCAGCACCGTCGTGGCCTGGTCAGTGCTTTCAGAAAGTTCTTCACAGAAGACAACCCCGGCACCACCGGCAATCGCACTGGTGATAAAATCGTGTCCGTCGCTCACAACCCCGCGCAGGGCAAAGAAGGCATCTCCCGCACCGATCTGTCGAGAATCGTAGTGCATACCTGTCACTTCAAGGTCCATGTCCCCATGCACCTTCTTGTATAAACAGTTTTTCAGGATCTGCGCGAGTTTCATAATATCCGTCGCAAGCAAGCGTTTAGGAGGGTGGCGACAAGCGCACCCACACCGGGGCTCCATAGGGTATCGCCACGCCGGGGCCTGGCGATTGTTCAACAACTCGGCCACGCCCCCGGAAGCTGACATTGAGCTGTTTCTCTTCCATAACCTCGAGGACCTGGCGGTAGCTCAAACCATCAAAATTTGGCATCTGTGGGCCACCGGAGAAATCCGAGTTGACAACGGTTTGCTCCAACTGCCGCTCTGGAGCCATTGCCTCAACAAAGATCTGATCCAATGACGGCAAGGTATCTTCGGCCGTGATGGTTTCACTTGGCTGCACTTTGAGGTATTGCATGGCCTGGGCTGCAATCCGGGAGAAAACGGGAGCTGCCGTCAGACCGCCGTAAACAACCTTATAAGGCTCGTCAATTGAGACCAGCATCACCAGCTTTGGGTCTTCCGCAGGCAGGAAGCCAACAAATGAAGCCACCCTTTTATCAACTGAGTAGGTGCCGGTCACAGCGTCAACCTTTTGTGCGGTGCCGGTCTTCCCTGCAACCCGGAAACCCGGAACCCTGGCATGGGTTGCGGTGCCACCGTCTTCCGTAGTCATCTCCATCATCCGCGTTACCGTTTGTGCGACATCACGGGCAATGACCTTGCGCACAACGCGAGGCCGATTCTGATGACTTATCTGCCCCTGGCTGTCGACGACACGGTCCACAACGTAGGGTTCCATCAGGTAGCCGCCGTTGGCGATCGTGGATACAGCTGTTGCCAACTGGATCGGTGTAACGCTGACGCCCTGACCAAAGGAAATATTTGCCAGGTCAGCTTCGAACCACCTGTTCGGTGCCCTCAACAGCCCAACAGCCTCGCCCGGAAGGTCAATCCCCGTCTTCTGACCGAAACCAAAATCCCTGAGATAACTATAGAAAGCCTTTCGCTCGAGCATTTTGCCAATTTTCGCCGAGCCGATATTCGAGCTGTACTTGATGATCTCGGCAGGTGTCAGCTTCTGGAACTTCTTGTGGTCATGGATATTTCTACCGCCGACACGGTACTTGCCATTTTCACAATCGATCTTCTGACTTGTGCTGACAACGGCCTCGTTGAGAGCGGCTGCCATGAGAAACACTTTAAAGGTCGAACCAGGCTCGTAGCTGTCACAAACGGCACGATTCCGCCACTGGGAAGGCTTGTGGCGGAAGAATGAGTTGGGGTTATACTCCGGGTAACTGGCCATCGCCAGAATCTTGCCTGTTGCCGGTTCCATCATCACAACGGTTCCAGCCTTGGCACTTGTCTTACGCAGACCTTCGGCCAGCTCCCGCTCAGCGATATACTGCAGGTTCTTATCAACCGTCAGGTAGAGATCGTTACCTCTCTTGGCGCCTTGCACTTGTGGCAGGCCTGAACCCAGTCCGCGCCCCAGAGCATCGCGCTCCATAACCAGGTAACCGCCCCGGCCAAGGATTTGCTTGTCATACTTCAGCTCCAGTCCCTCCAGCCCTTTCGGGTCGAGCCCGGTAAAGCCGAGAAGATGAGCAGCGATATTCGAGTTGGGGTAGAAACGGCGCGGTTCCTTGATCATGCCCACGCCCTTGAGACTTAACGACTTGATTTTTTCACTCTGGTTGGGAGTCACCTGACGCTTCAACCAGACAAAACTACGGTTACCTTTTAGCTTGGCCTTAACCGTCGACTTGGGAAGGCCAAGAGCTTTTGCGAGCTGTTTCGTTGCGACAGCACGGTCTTCCAGCTTGCGCGGCTCGACATAGATAGAGTCGACGTCAACGCTTACTGCCAGCTCTTCACCATGACTGTCAAAGATCGTTCCACGCTGTGGGGTCAGTGGGATTGTTTTCTGATGCTGGCGGTCGGCACGCTCATGCCACTGCTCTTCCTGAAGGACCTGGAGATCAAAGGCACGCATCGTCACCAGGGCAAAACCGATGGTGAAGATCACCCCGATCAGCCGGATACGAATACGTACGCCTTTCTCCAGTTCTTTCATCAATCCACCGTTATCACCTGCTCGGAAGAAGGCAGGCGCAAGTTCAGTTCTTTTCGTGCCACCCGCTCAATCCGTTCGGGATCTCTGAGGCTGGCGGCTTCCAGAGAGAGGTTGCTCGCTTCCTGGCGCAGGCCGCGTAACTTGCTCTCCAGCTGCGACATCTCATATTCCAGGCTGGTCACCTGAACACGGGACCAGACGAAGAACAACGAGACCATCAGTAAAAGAGAAATAAAGGCGAGCACCGGAACCAAGTTCGGGCGACGCAGAGTAAATCCATTAATCTTCGGTAAGGCTCTGGCTATTGCATCAGACATATTATTCCCCTTTCGCCGGGAGTTTTTCCATGGCCCGCAAGACTGCACTGCGCGCTCGCGGGTTGTTTTCTGTTTCTGATTCTGTGGCACGCACGGCTTTACGGGTTAGCACGCGAACCGAGGGTTGTTCTCCACAAGCGCAAACAGCGAAACGCGGCGGACAGACACACCCGGTAGCCAGAGCGCGAAATGCTTGCTTGACCATGCGATCTTCCAAAGAATGGAAGCTGATCACGACCAAGCGACCACCGGTCTTCAAACGCAGCCAGGCGGTATCCAGAGCGGTACGCAAGTTATCAAGCTCACCATTCACATGAATACGCAGCGCTTGAAAAACCCGGGTCGCCGGATGAATCCGCTGCGGCCCCTTGCCTGTCGGCACGACCCGACTGATCATGTCCGCCAACTGCAAGGTTGTTACAAAAGGAGCTTTCTCACGATCGGTGACGATGGCCCGGGCGATCTTTCCGGCCCAGCGCTCCTCACCATAATCACGAAAGATCCGCTTCAATTCATCACCCTCAGCTTCTGCAACCACTGTTGCAGCAGAGACACCCTCTTCCGGGTTCATACGCATATCAAGCGGCCCGTCCTCGCGGAAAGAGAATCCGCGCTCCGGGCTGTCGATCTGATGGGAAGAAACGCCCAGGTCCAGCAGGATTCCATCAACAGCAGCAATCTCCAACTGGTCGAGTTGCGTACACATGTCTGAGAAATTCCCCTGTCGTAAAACAACTCGTTCACCAAAAGAAGCCAATTTGCTCTGCGCTGCAGCAAGAGCTTCCGCATCTCGGTCCAGGCCAATCAACACGCCATCGGGAGAACTCGCCTCGAGAATCAACCGGGCATGACCTGCCCCACCAAGGGTGCCATCCAGGTAAACACCGCCGCTATGTGGCTGAAGGTATTGCATCACCTCTTCGGCCATCACCGACACATGCTTGAACCCACCCACAGACATAACTAAAGTCCCAAGTCGAAACGCTTCTGTCGATCCTGAGCCAGACGCTGCTCAGCTTCGGCGAGCATTTCGATATATCGTGTCTTGTTCCAGATCTGGATTTTTTGCGCGCCGCCGACGATGACAACATCACGCACGCCGTCCGTATCCAACTGGCAATACTCTCGCAAGGATTGCGGCAACTGGATTCGGCCCTGTTTATCAAAGGTGCAATGTGTTGCTGGAGTGACGGTTGTAAAATAGAGGTCTTCACGAAACTGGTCGTTCGGAAGTTGTGCGAATTTTTCGAGGAAGCTCTCCCATTCGGAGAGCGGGTAAGCGACGATACCGCAGCGGTCCTGAGTGACAACCAGAATATCTTCCTGGCCGTTCTCTTTCAGCTGCTCACGGAACTTGGCTGGAATACTGGCCCGCCCCTTTGCATCGATTGAATTGTAATAAACGCCCTGAAATCCCATTTGGCCCTCTTTGGCCTAAAATTACACTATTCACCACCTTCTGGGCAAATATAGTCGCCATACGGGGGCCTGTCAAGAATTTATTTCATTTTTTTAAGGGGTTAGGCCATTTTACGGAAGCGCCAGGACAGCTTATTTGCAGGTAATTTCGAGAGTCTTCTGAGAGAGCCAAAAAGAGCCCTTAAACACAATCTTATGTTTTTCAAGGAGATAGCCGGAAGGCTTAAGAATCCGGATTAACCACAAAACACCAGAAGAATGATTCGCAGCGCCAGAAAAACAAAGTTCCGGCTGCTTTAAAGTGACAATAACACGCCATCATAGATTAAGGCTCCTCCTGATCTTTATGAGCAGAAAGTTGCACCTCAATTTGTTCAATCCGGCGATCTTCAACCTCGCGAACAGTAAACAGGACGCCGTCCACCTCACAGCTCGCCCCGACCTCTGGGATACTACCCAGAGTGTTAAGGAGGAAGCCCGCCAAGGTGTTGACATGCTCTTCAGAGAGATTCAGCTCGAAGCGTTTATTGATGTAACGAATCGCGACACTACCATCAATAAGATAACGGTTTGAACCGAGAGCTTTAACGAGAATATCCTCCTCATCGTACTCATCCTGAATCTCTCCGACAATCTCTTCAACGATGTCTTCAAGAGTACAGATCCCCTCGACTCCACCATACTCATCGACAACCATGGCAAGGTGCAGATGCTTGCGACGAAAGGCCTGCATCAGCGTTTCAATCGGCTTGGCTTCAGGGACAAAAAACGGCGGCCGCGCCAACTCCCGCAGAGAGAACTGTTCCGGTTTATCGAGATAGCTCAAAACATCCTTCGAATGAATAACTCCGACCACGTTATCGAGGCTACCGTCATAGACGGGGAACCGCGAATGTCGGGCTTGAGCGGTCATCTGCACAACATCCTTGAAATCAGCATCCACGGAGATGCCGACAACCTCTGTACGTGGCACCATAACGTCGCGGACACGAATTTCCGAGAGGTCAAAAATACCATGCAGCATGCGTCTCTTATCCTTGTTGACCACTCCGGCATCTTCGCCGAATTCGATAATTGACCGAATTTCATCCTCAGAGATCAACGGCGCCTGCTCTTCCCCCCTCAGGAAACGGGTCAGCAAACCGGAGATACCACTGACCACGGCGGTCACAGGTTGCAGCAGCCACATAAAGAAACGGATGGGTTGCAATACGCGGAAAGAAAGCTTTTCCGGATAGGTTGCGGCGTAAGTCTTTGGGCAGACTTCTGAGAAAATCAGCAGTAGCGGGGTAAGAATCAGGATTGTCATTAACTCGCCGCCCTGCCCGAACAGATCGAGAAAAAGAGCAGTGGCGAAAACCGAGATCATGATATTGACCAGGTTGTTACCGACCAGGATAGCACTCAGCAAATCATCCGGCTTGGAAAGCAGTGCCTCAAGACGCTTTGCACCCGGGCGCTCTTTCTCCGCCAGATACTTGACCCGTAAGCGGTCCATCGACATCAGCGCAGTTTCGGAACTGGAGAAAAAGGCCGAGAAGACAAAGAGGACTAAGAGTCCCAGAACGTGCAGCCATTGATCTGTGGTCATCGGGTTAAATCACCTGTTGTTTCGTAAGGATACATCTTTAGAGGATATTAACTGACTCGTGGGAGAAACACAATCGGCTAAACTTTTATTTGCATAAAGATTTGGTCAGTGAATTCAAAACCAAAAGACTTAAAACCCTTCTCCCGCAGGAAGAAAAAATCTGTTATATTAACTCCTTAAGCAGCGACTTAAGACTGCCAAGTTCCTCACCATTTCTGTTGGAGCAACACCAATGATCGACCTTTTCACCCAACAACGCCACACCGATCTCTGCGCAGAGATCAAACGTCACAACCAGCTCTATTACAACCAGGATCAACCGGAGATCAGCGACGCTGAATATGACGCTCTCTTCCGCGAGCTAGAGGTGATTGAATCGCAGTTTCCTGACCTGACCACGCCTGACTCGCCGAGTCAGAAAGTTGGCGCACCGCTCACGGAAAAGTTTGCCCCTTCGCCACATGTCGTACCGATGCTCTCTCTTAAAAATGCCAAAAATTCCGAAGAGTTTCACGACTTTGACACCAGCTTGCGCAAGACCTTTCTGGCCCGTTCCGAAGAGCTTGAATACGCCTGCGAGATGAAGCTTGACGGTGTGGCTATTGAGCTGACTTATGAGAAGGGCCGGCTGATAAAAGCCAGCACACGTGGCGATGGTTTTGTGGGTGAGGATATTACCGAAAACGTCAGGACGATTGCCGACATCCCACACAACCTGAAAGCCCCCTACCCTGACATCCTCGATGTACGTGGCGAGATCTATATCGACCTGGCAGACTTCCAGTCCCTGAACAGGGCACAGGAAGAGGCCGGGGACAAGACCTTTGCCAACCCACGCAACGCTGCAGCCGGCAGCCTGCGTCAACTCGATGCAAAGGTTACCGCGCAACGCCCGCTGCGAATCTTCTGTTACGGGGTCGGCCGCATGCAGGGCGTAGAGACTGCCACTCAGATTGAAACTCTGCAACGTCTAGAAAAACTCGGCCTGCGCGTAAACCTGGAGCACACAACCCCTGCCCTGGGCGCCGAGAAAGTGGTCGACACTTTCAGAAAGCTTCAGGAACAACGCGACAGCCTGCCCTTCGAAATTGACGGTGTGGTCGTCAAGGTTAACGACACGGCCCTGCAGGAAGAGCTCGGCATGGTCAGTCGTTCGCCAAGATGGGCCATTGCCCTGAAATTCCCGCCGCGCCAGGAACAGACAATTGTCGAAGACATAGCCCTTCAGGTTGGCCGCACCGGCGCCATCACCCCTGTGGCCTACCTGAAGCCAGTCATCGTCAGCGGCGTTACGGTCTCCCGGGCCAGCCTGCACAACTGGGACGAAATCGAACGCCTCGACATTCGCGTGGGCGATCATGTCATTGTCGAGCGTGCCGGAGATGTCATCCCTGATGTTGTCAAAGTCCTCACAGGAAAACGCACCGGCAAAGAGCGTCAGATTCCTCTACCGAAAGAATGTCCTGAATGCAAAGCACAGGTTCAAAAGAACCCGGATGAGGTCGTACCACGCTGCAACAATCCACGTTGCCCCGCCCAGGTCATTGAGAGCTTTAAGCACTTCGTGTCACGCGATGCCATGGACATAGAGAGCCTTGGTGAAAAGCAGCTGTCACAGCTGCTCACCGCCGACAAGATCAAGGACTTCGCCGACCTGTACCTGATCGACAAAGAAGCCATGTTCGCCATGGAGCGCATGGGCGACACTCTGGCGGAAAAGCTATTACGTTCCATTGAGACCAGTAAAAATCAGCCTCTCTCAAGGATCCTTTTCGGCCTCGGCATTCGTCACGTTGGCAGAAACACCGCCAAGATTCTGGCCAAGCGTTTTGCATCCTTGGACGAACTGGCAAAGTGCAACGCTGAGCAATTGATCGCCATTCACGAGATCGGTGACAAGGTCGCCGAATCGATCGTCGATTATTTCAATAATCCGGAGAAGGTACTCCTGCTGGAGAAGCTGCAAAATGCCGGGGTCAAACCGCAAGCAGAGGTCGTAATCCAGCAGGACGGCCCCTTGACTGGAAAGACCTTCGTTATCACCGGCACCCTGTCGAGATGGTCGCGCAAAGAAGCCGAAGAGCTGGTCGAAAAGGCCGGTGGGCGAGCAGCCGGGTCGGTCAGCAAAAAGACCGATTACGTGCTGGCCGGGGAGAATGCCGGTAGCAAACTGGCCAAAGCGGAAAAGCTTGGCGTTGAGGTCCTTGATGAAACGACTTTCGCCCAACTGGTGGGGGTCGTACTATGAGTAAAGTGCGGGCAGAACTCAAAATTCATGGGCGCGTACAAGGCGTCTTTTATCGTCAATCAACCAAGGAAACCGCCGTTCGGTTAGGTTTAACCGGATGGGTGAGGAATTGCCCTGACGGTTCCGTTGAAGCGGTCTTTGAAGGCGAGAAGCCTGCTGTCGACCAGGCGGTTGAATGGTGCAGGCAAGGCCCTCCTTCGGCTCGAGTTACTGATGTCGTTGTGAGCTGGAAGGACTTTGATGGAGAGCTTGACGGATTTGAGGCTCGACGCTGAATACACATCAGCCACCCTTGATGAGTGGCTGCATTTTAATCGGGCAGATCCCTGCATAAAAAATGCCCCGGTTCCTGGAGGGGAAGGCCGGGGCTAAATCTCTGTACAACCAGTTTGGATGGGTTGCAACAGAGTGTCATATATTTTGATGAGGCGAAGTTACTACAAATAGTGAATTAAGTCAAGTTCATATTTAGCAAAAAAAAGAGCCCCACAGCTCTGGAGGTAGTGAGCTGCGGGGCAAGATATTCTTTTTTTAGGAGGTTTTGAAGAAGGTTGCCTCGGATTCACCTGCCACAGAAAATCTTAGAAGTTTTTCTATCTGTTTAAGCACCTCTATCGTTTGAAACGGTTTGGTCATAAAACCATCAGCACCGACCTTACGTCCTGTTGCCAAATCATCCTCGGCACCCCTTGCAGTTAGAAACATGACCGGGATATCTTTTGTCTCAGGGTTCTCCTTGAGATACTGACAGACTTTGAAACCGTCAATATCGGGCATCATGACATCAAGCAGGATCAGATCAGGCAGCTCCTGACGCGCCATAACGATCCCCTGCTGGCCACTCTCCGCATATATCAGCTCGTAGCCCTTGATGCGAACAATCGCCTCCAAGAGACGAAAAACGGTCTGGTGATCATCAACCAGCAGGATTCTTTTCTGCTCAGCCATTAGATATCCTCTTCCTCGGCCAGACTGAGACTCTCGCGATACACATCGCTGCTCGGCAGGCCATATTCCTTAGCAATCAGTTTGACGGCATCACGTCGCGACAAATCACCTTCATTGAGTAATTGCCGCAGAGCATCACGCACGTTCATCTGCGGTCCTTGCGTACTCGGTGGAAGGATAAGAACCAGTTCACCACGAGCCGGCTCACGTTCAAATCGAGCCACTGCGGCAGAAATGTCCCCCCGGAAAAACTCTTCGTGCAGCTTGGTCAACTCCCGTGCAACAACGATTTGACGTTCTGAACCAAAGATTTCGACCATATCAGAGAGGGTGGCTGACAAACGATGCGGTGCTTCATAAAACACCAGAGTCCTCTGTTCGCCATTCAGCTGACGGAACAGATCTTTCCGGGCCTTGGTCTTTTGCGGCAGATAACCCTCAAAAGCGAAACGATCAGTGGCCACCCCGGCGGCGCTCAAAGCCGTAATCGTTGCCGAGGGACCGGGAATCGGTACGACCCGGATTCCCGCATCGTAACAGGAAGCGATCAAACAGTAGCCGGGGTCTGCAATACAAGGCGTGCCCGCATCGCTGATCAGTGCAATATTCTCCCCGTTCTGCAACTTCTCAACCAGCATTTCCTGCCGCTGCCGCTCGTTGTGATCGTGATATGAAACCAACGGCTTCTTAATACCGAAATGGGCAAACAGCTTACGACTGTGCCTGGTATCTTCTGCCGCGACCAGATCGACCTCGCCGAGGGTTCTCACGGCCCGATAGGTCATGTCCTCAAGGTTGCCGATCGGCGTGGCAACAATATAGAGAATTCCTGCTGGAGTCCCGCCCTGCTCATCTATCATGCGTTCAGGAATCCTTTTCTACGGCAGCTGCAGCGATCTGATCGAGCTCCGCAAGCCAAAGGTTAGGGCTGGCATCACTCGGCATACGCCAATCACCACGCGGTGACAATGAGACGCTGCCGACCTTCGGGCCATCGGGCAGACAAGAGCGTTTGAACTGCTGGGCAAAGAAGCGGCGATAGAAGAGCTGCAGCCATTTGAGAATCTCTGCCTGAGAGTAATCTTCAGCAAAGGCACGACAAGCGAGATCGAGGATCTTGCGTGGTGCAAACTGGTTGCGGACCACCTGGAAAAGGAAGAAATCGTGCAGTTCGTATGGACCGACATGATCCTCAGTTTTCTGGCTGATAGTGCCATCTTCATCGGGCGGCAAGAGTTCCGGGGACACGGGCGTGGCACAGACGTCGTGAAGCACCTCTGCCGTTTTGCCGCTGAATTCCGTTTCGGCACACCATTCAATAAGGTAACGCACCAGGGTTTTCGGTACCGAGGCGTTGACCCCGTACATCGACATGTGGTCGCCGTTATAAGTAGCCCAGCCAAGGGCCAGTTCCGACAAATCCCCCGTACCGACTACGAGGCCACCGACCTGATTGGCCAGATCCATGAGAATCTGGGTGCGCTCACGGGCCTGCGAATTCTCGTAAGTGATGTCGTGATTGTCCGGGTCCTGGCCGATATCGGCAAAATGTTGATGAACAGCAGCATCGATACTGATCATACGCAAATCGACACCAAGCTCTGCAGCAAGAGCTTCGGCATTACCTTTGGTTCTGGCAGTGGTACCAAAACCGGGCATAGTGACCGCGAGAATGTCGTTGCGCGACCATTTCAAACGATCAAAGGCCTTGACCGTAACCAGCAGGGCCAAGGTGGAATCCAAACCACCGGAAATACCGAGGACAACCTTCTGGCTGCCGGTATGCATCAGACGCTTCATCAGGCCTGTCGTCTGAATGGCGAAGATCTCTTCGCAGCGTTGCTGTCGTTCAACCAGAGCCGTCGGAACAAAAGGCGTCCGGGCAATCGGTCTCAGAAGATCATCCGCTTGACGTTCGGTCACCTCAACCGGCACCAGCAGAAAGTCCTGATCTGTCATGCTTGCGGCATAGCTGTTATTGCGCAGTCGCTCATGAACCAGGCGCTGAACATCAATGTCAGCAACAGCCATCTGCGAGGTAAATTGAAAACGTTCGGTTTCAGCGAGAATCTGGCCATATTCAGCGACCAGGGAATGTCCGGAGAAGACCAGGTCGGTGCTGGATTCACCCGGCCCCGCCGAAGCGTAGAGATAGGCGCTCAGACAACGTGCCGATTGAGCCTCAACCAGGGCGCGCCGGTAAGAACACTTGCCGAGAATTTCGGGGCTTGCGGAAAGATTAATCAGCAGCGTTGCGCCGGCTGCGGCCATGGCTCCACTCGGCGGATTGGCCACCCAGGCATCCTCACAGATCTCGATCCCGAAGAGACAGTCTGGCATACCGTCGACATCAAAGAGGAGATCGGTTCCGAATGGAGGAGCTTCGTCCAGCCAGGCCAGCTGGTCATCGACCAGGTCGAAGGCACTGGAGAACCAGCGTTCCTCATAAAACTCTTGCGTATTGGGCAGATAAGTTTTCGGCACAACACCGCAGATACGGCCATGGCTCATGACCACGGCGGCATTGAAGAGGCGTCCGGATTGACGAACCGGGGCGCCAACGATGAGAATCATGCCGGTTTGTTCGCTTAAGGCGGTCAGCGTTGTAAGTCCATCGCGAACCTTTTCCAACAAGCTTTGCTGATAAAAGAGATCGCCGCAGGAATAACCGGTCATGGCAAGTTCGGGAAAGACCAGCAGCTGCACGCCTTGGTCTGCGGCCTGCAGAGTCGCCTCTTCAATCGCAGCCAGGTTAAAAGCAACGTCGGCAACCTTCAACGCCGGGGAAACCGCCGCAACCCGAATCATCCCCAACTCACGCAGTAACATTGTCACCTTGAACCTCCTCAGCCTCTGGTTATATCAGTGAAACAACAAGGTTTATATTGTATGTGGGAGAACGGGAAAAAGCAATCGGAACGAGGCTGACTGAAAAGGGTGAAGGAATGCGTTCAGGCTTCAAAAGCATCGGGGATGTGTTCAACTTGAAAAAACTCGCCGGACACGGTGATGGCAATCACATCGAAGCGGGGCTGTAACCCCTTGTGCGGCTTGTCATTTAAATACCATTTGGCGGTCTGCACAATCTGCCGCTGCTTACGTGGTCCCACCGCCTCACCGGGTGATCCGAAAGCTGAGCCACGACGTGTTTTCACCTCGACAAAAGCCAGGATGCGTTTGTTTTTAACCACTAGGTCAATTTCACCGACCGGGGTGCGCAGATTACGTTCGACAACCTTCATGCCCTGGCTTTGCAGGTACCGGGCTGCGGCCTCCTCGCCCTGCCGCCCCAGGGTTAATCGTTCCTGGGTCATGGCTCCTCACAATGCTCTTTAACACCGGCGAATGAACGCCGATGGCAGACGCAGGGGCCATATCTGGCGACCGCTTCACGGTGCCTCTGACTGCCATAGCCCTTATGCCCAGCAAAACCGTACTCGGGGAAAAGTCGATCGTAGGCAACCATAATCCGATCGCGGACCACCTTGGCGACGACTGATGCCGCAGCAATAGAGAGAGAACGGGAGTCCCCCTTTTTGAGGGTCTTCTGTTCAATAAGAGTCGGAACAGGAGTGATCCCATCCACCAGGAGAAAATCTGGAGGAACAGAGAGGCGCGCGACGGCACGGTTCATCCCCTTCAAGGTCGCCTGCAGGATATTGATCTGGTCGACTTCGTCCGCACGACTGACACCGATCCCGACAGCGATCGCCTGTTCATGGATCAAAGGGTAAAGTTCATTGCGCTTTTTTTCGGAGAGCTGCTTGGAATCATTCAGGCCGGGAAGCTCGAAATGTTCAGGGAGGATCACTGCCGCGGCAACCACCGGGCCTGCCAATGGACCGCGACCGGCCTCGTCGATACCGGCAACGGCCTGATAGCCCTGGCGACGGGCCATGGTTTCAAAGAAAAGAGTGGATTGTTCTAGCTCTGGGAATAGCTCCATTGACCCCTACCTTGTAAATGTGGCCAACAGTATTAACGGATTTCTACGGGTAATTCAAGGGTACAGGGGAAAACAGCCATGATGTCGGACAACAACCCTATCAACACCAGACAAAAAGAAAGCCCCGGCTTTAAAAACCGGGGCTCATAAATCTCTTTGTGTTGCAGCTTAGCGCTGACGGATTTCCTTGATACGTGCAGCTTTACCCTGCAGATTGCGCAGGTAGTAGAGCTTGGCACGACGTACCCGGCCAACCATCATCACATCAACCTTGTCAACGCAAGGTCCGTGCAGGGGGAAGACTCTCTCAACACCCATGCCATTAGACACTTTACGCACGGTGAAGGAAGAACCAACACCATTGTTGTGACGCTTGATGCAGACACCTTGAAAAACCTGGATGCGCTGTTTGTCACCTTCTGTGATCTTAACATGCACACGCAGTGTATCCCCCGCCTTGAACTGAGGGACATCTTTTCTCATATTTTCCATGCCGATGTAATTAATAACGTTCATCGTTTTTAGCCTCCTGATGTAAAGCGAACAGGATATTTACCGTAAGAGACGTGAGAGAGTCAAGCCAAAAAGTCATTATTTTCAGTAACAATTACCATCTTTTCAAATCTACTCAATACATCATGAGAAACACCCTGCAGTCACGACCTGTAGAACGGCAGAATTCCTCAATGAGTAGAATGGCGCACAACCAGTTTTCCCAACATTTCCTGCATCTCTTCGAAGACTTCAGGCTTCTGACTGGGGTCAGTAAAATAAAGGAAGAACCAATAACCCTGCACATAACCAATCGTGCCGACAAACTTCACAGGGGAATCATGCTGCTGGTAATCTGCCACAAGCTGGAAAGCTTCTCTCGCACCTTGAATCTTGACCGGGATGACCTCCCAGACAACATTGCTGACATCCTCTTCACCTTCCAGACTCTGCGCGGCATACTCCGCCGAGGTCTGCAGGGTCTTCGTGCTCGGAGCCGACGCACCCTGTTCGAGAGGGCTGAAATCTATCTCAAGGTGGGCCCCACTTGCAGCATGATAGACGAACGCTTCATTGGCTGCCATGCGCTTGCGGGTCACCTTCTCGATCTGTGTGGCACCAGCATTGGCCGCTGCGGGCTCATGGGCCACATGAGCAGCCATCTCTTTAACCAGAGCATCGGGCGGCTCCAGATGCAAAGCCCAGCCTTCGCTGAGAGGTATCTCAACAAGCAGATCTTCAAAGATCACTATCTCGGCCGCGGTGGCGGGTAAAAGCAACAAGCTCATGGCAAGCGCAAGCAGAAAGACAAATCGAATCATGGCAACCTCCTCTGATCAACAGTATCAGTGTATCTAATGGGGGCAAAAATGCACGTTTGAGGAAGTATCGAAGAATTCTAGGAAAGAGGCAGCACTGCCCCCAGCTCTCCGATCAGGCGATCAAGCATGATGGCGGCAGCGGTACGTACCGAGAGATGATTGTATTGACCAGCCCGCACCGGTGCGAGGCAAGGATGATCCGACTCATAGATCTCCGGGGCCAGACCATGCCCGGTACCGAAGACCAACATCACCGGCTGAGCTGTGGCAAGGGTCTGAGCTTGCTGATAATCAAGACCCTCCTGGTGGCTGGCACCGGTCAGCATCGCAAACCCTTCTGAGCCGACCAGAGAACGCCAGTCGGCGAGAGCGTCATCAAAACTGTTCACCACCTGCAGGCAGTCGAGAGCCTGACAGCGATCCGGGTTGTAGCTGGCGCCGGCACCTTTCTGCCAGTGGCCGATAATGCGTGAGGCGAGCAGCTGTTGTTCCGCCGCCGGGGTGACCAGGTAATAACGTGAAAGGTTGTAGGTTGTTGCCAGGCGGGCCAGATCATGGATATCGAGGTTGGTAACGGCCGAGGTGACCACATCCCCACGTCGATCGAGAACAGGGTGATGGACCAGGGCGATGGCCATCGGTTTAAAAATCACTGCTCCTGCCCCAATGCAGCGCGTAGCTCATCAAGGTACAGGAGATCCTCTTTGCTCAGAGGGGCTGATTCGAGGAGCTCGGGCCGGCGCTCCAGAGTACGTCGTAGCTGTTCGCGTCGACGCCAGTTGGCAATCAGCTGATGATTACCCGATGTCAGGACCTCCGGCACACGCACACCCTTGAACTCAGCCGGCCGCGTGTATTGGGGGTACTCCAGAAGCCCGTCACTGAAGCTGTCTCCCAGGGCACTACCGCTAGCACCAAGGACACCGGGCAGCAGGCGCGCTGTGGCATCAAGGATGGTCGCAGCAGCCAGCTCTCCACCGGTCAGCACGAAATCCCCCAGAGAGACTTCTTCGTCAACCAGTGACCTTATACGTTCATCAAACCCTTCGTAGCGACCGCAGACAAAAACCAGGCCGTCTTCCTGGCTGAACCGCTCCGCGTCAGCTTGCTGAAAGGTTTTCCCCTGAGGGGACATTAGCAGAACCCGCGACTTCGGCCTTTTCTGCCTGAGCTCAGAGAGCGCCGCAGCAACCGGCTCAACCTTCATGACCATGCCGTCACCACCTCCATAAGGGGTGTCGTCGGTCACCTGGTGTTTGCCTTCCGCCCAGTCACGCAAGTTGTGAAGATTAATGTCGATCAAACCTTTATCAGCAGCCTTGCCAAGAATGCTCGATGTTAACGGACCTTCGAGCAT
>JAAXQF010000493.1 GCA_012974435.1 Desulfuromonadales bacterium
GGATCGGGAGGTTGCGATCGTCAGATCCAAGTTTCCCGATATCTGCGAGACACTGGCCCGCCAGATGGTCGATTTCCTGCGTAAGGCGCGCGAACTCAATCTGCGCAAACCGCCAAGTATTTCAGAATCACTCGACTGGGCTCAGGTCCTTTCAATCCTGAAGGCTAACCAGCTTACGCCTGAGATTGTTGCCGAGACCGTGGGTGTGATTGCCAAACACCAAACAGATCTGCAAAAAGTCACAGATCTGGCTGTTCAGGAATTTGGCTAGCCATGGAACGGATAGTTACCCGTTTTGTCGCCACTCTGCGTGAGAGCGGTCTCCGCGTGTCGCCCGGTGAGAGCTTGGATGCGGTTCAGGCCTTCGGGACCTGCGGGATGCGAAGCCGCAGGACATCGCGGGCTCTTCTGCGCCTTACTCTGGTAAAAAATGTTAATGACTTCCCAACCTTTAATGAAGTCTTCAATAGATATTTTAGCCGATTCCAGTTTGTTGACCCGGAAGATGATCTTCCCGCGTTGATGGATGCCGCCATTCTCGATATGGATGGTGAATTTACCTACCTGAATGAGCTCAAAGATGATCACGATGACGAGCCAGGCCCCCTGATCAAGATCGACAGTGAGGTCAATCCGGAAGATTTGGCCGAGTTGAAAAGCCTGACCGAGATCGATCCCGACGACACCGATGGCACTGAAATGCAGGTGCACATGAAGGGCTATCGAGAAAAAGCGAAGAAGCCTCCCCGTCCGACCCGTCGTTATACGCAAAACCCTCTCACAATAGAACTGGGGAAGGGTAACAGCTACGAAAACAGTGTTACTTTTACCGCTGAAGAGCAGGCCGCCATGCAGAATGTCGTATCAAAGATGATGCTGCGTCTGCGTAAAGACATGAAGCGAATGAAGAACAATCAGAATCGCGGCAAACTGCATGTTGTCAGGACGATTCAAAAAAATTACCGTCACGATATGGTGCCGTTTCAGGTCATCATGCGCCGCAAGCGCCGTGAAAAACCGCGTCTTGTCGTGTTGTGTGACGTCAGTTTTTCAGTGAGCCATGCGTCAAAATTCATGCTGCTGCTTCTTCATACATTACATAATCAGCTGCTCGATGTGCGCAGTTTTATCTATAACCGCGACCTTGCGGAGATAACCGATATGTTGGCCAATATGCCGGTTAATGATCTGATGAAAACAATCGATACCGGAGATATCGTAGACCTAGATGAAAACAGCAGCTTCGGCGAGGTTTTTCTGAAATTCAAAAAAAATCATCTCGAAAATGTTCGCGGTCGACCAGCTTTCATCATTTTGGGCGACGGACGTAACAACTACGGTGAGGCCAATGACTGGATCCTCGATGAAATCCGTGAAAAATCCCGTTACATGTTGTGGCTTACTCCTGAGGAACGTGAAACCTGGAGTCGCGGTGATTGTTTGATGGACCTCTACGGATCTTATTGCGACAAGGTGGAAGTCGTGAATACAGTCGATGATCTGAGTCTTGTCGTCGAAGATCTGCTGCGTGATGTCTACGCTAATCAGGCCCATCCGATAGACCGGAAACTAATTCGGGAAGCCAAGGCTGCGGAAACCTATGACTCTGCGGATTATTATCGCCGTGGCACAAATTCTGACAGCGAACCGGATTTCGATCCTGGCGGGCGAAGTCACTGGTAGCGAATTTTCGTCTGGAAACCAGTGCTTTGTATCTGGCTCTTTCAAAATATCACTAGCGATCAAAGGTAATATTGTAAAAAAGAGAAGAACTGATGATGTGCTATTGTAAGGGCCTCTCAAAGTATATTTGACCTCATTGTACTGAGATTGACCGACTGCTCATTGATCATTAATCGAGCGTCAAAAAAGGAGTTTACCAATGGAAGAAAGAGCTGGAGTCACCAGTTTTAAAGGCGATCCTGTAACCTTACTCGGTTCAGAGCTGAAAATCGGTGATCAGGCCCCCGATTTTCGGGTCGTCGACACAGATTTAAATCCGGTTAGTCTTGTTGATTTCAAAGGTAAAACTAAAATTATTTGCACCGTTCCCTCTCTTGACACTCCGATCTGTGATACCGAGATCCGCAGGTTCAATCAGGAGGCAGCGCAGCTCCCGGACAGTGTCGTTGTCCTGACTATCAGTCTGGATCTTCCCTTCGCCCAGAAGCGTTGGTGTGGTGGCGCTGGGATCGATCGGGTCAAAATCCTCTCTGACTACCAGGATCGTAGCTTTGGTCTCGCCTATGGAGCCCTGATCAAGGAATTGAAACTGCTCTCACGATCGATTTTTGTTGTGGATGCTGACGATACCATTCGCTACATCCAGCATGTTTCGGAAATAACCGAAGAGCCGGATTATGTTGCGGCACTCGATGCGGCCAAAGGTGAGATCGCTATTAAACAGATACCCGGCGATGAAGTCTGCGGAGGATATTAACCCCCTATCTGCTTGCAAATGAGTAAATTCAATAACCATATTTGGAGAGACTATGTCGTGTAATAGTAAAGATCACAGCAAACACATGTGCGCCCTTATGGCGCAGGGCCAAGACGAGTGCATTCAAGAACTTTCAGATAATCCGACTGTAGAATGCAAGCACTGTGGGGCCAAAGCCAATAGCTCTAAAAGTGTGTGTGCTGCTCATTTAGCTGATACGGCACCGAACGTGGAAGGTGGTCATGGTACTGTTGACTTTGAAAATATAGGTAAACCACATGCTGGGCCCAAAAAACAAAACTGAGGTCCATTAGTAAGGGTTTAAGTGTATGATTAAGCAAGAACGTCACGAAACCGGTCTGAAGGGCATTGCATCCACAGGGAAGGCTCAGTAGCTCTCGCGAGAGTATGAGTTTTTTAGAACAACCCGTAGTAGAAAGCTGGAAATTCTGCTTCGCTCTTTGTTCGTCACCTGATGTCTCCGGAGGACCACGAACTAAGGGGGAGTCATGAGTCGAATACTTCTTGCACCAAGCAAATACATTCAGGGTGCAGGTGCAATCGCCGAAATTGGTGCTCACGCTGCTCAGTTGGGGAACAGTGCTTTCGTTATCGGCGGGAAAACTGCGCTATCGATCTGTGGTTCGGCAATAGCCGCAAGCCTAGGTAATAAAGGGATCTCTTGTAGTCAGGACCTGTTCCGGGGGGTGTCTTCCAGACAGGAAATTAGCCGCCTTTCCGATCTTGCCGTATCACATGGGACGAACATCATCATTGCTGTTGGTGGCGGTGCCTCGATTGATGCCGCAAAAGCAGTTTCACATGAGATGAATCTGCCCGTCATCGTCGTTCCCACCACAGTAGCAACCGATGCACCAGGTTCCGCCCTGTCAGTGGTGTATACCGATGATGGCGTGTTCGAGAGCTATCTCTCCTTACGCAGAAACCCCGATTGCGTCCTCGTCGATACGACCATTATTGCCAGTTCACCGGCAAAATTCCTTGTTGCAGGGATGGGCGATGCTGTAGCCGGTTTCTGGGAATCAGGAACCTGCGCCCGTAGCGGTAAAATAAATTCTTTCTCCGGGGGAGAAACACCTACTCTGGCGGTTTTGGCCCTTTCCCGGCTCTGTTATGAAACCCTGCTGGAATCAGGTCACCAAGCGAAACTTGCCGTGGAAATGAAAATGATAACCCCTGCGGTGGAAGCTATCGTCGAAGCCAATACTTTGCTTAGCGGCCTCAGTTCCGAAAATGGTGGCCATGCTGGAGCCCATTCTATTCACAACGGTCTGACGACTCTCCCCGCAACCCAGAAAAAGCTCCATGGGGAAAAGGTCGCTTTTGGCCTGCTTGCCCAGCTCGTTATGGAAGGGCGTTCCTCAAGTGATATACAGGAAGTTCAGGCCTTTTGCCTGAGTGTTGGCTTGCCGGTCTGCCTGAAAGAGCTGAATCTACCCAGCCCTTCCCCTGCAGAGATCAGGCAGGTTGCTGAAACTGCGGTTGCCGAAGGGGAAACTATCCACGCGACCTGGTTCCCCGTGACTGCTGAGATGGTTGAAGCTGCAATCTGGACCGCTGATGCCCTTGGCTCGGCTTATAAAAAGACTAAGAGTGCTAATGCCTGATGTCTTGAGTGCTGCACCTGAGCGCAGAACCACTTAATGTGTAGTGGATAATTTTATGCATGATCGTCAACAAAAGGGTGAAGAGCGGAGAGCGTTGGAAGCGCAGGTTGAAGCGTTGACTCGTTCTCGAGAGGAACTTGAGGAGTCGAGAAACAAGTACGCTTTCCTTTATGATTTTGCTCCGGTAGGGTATTTCACTTTCGACCGAATGGGGAGCATTCGTGCAGTTAACCTGACCGGCGAACGTCTTCTGGGGATTGATGGTTGTAACCTGATCGGCCAGAGCTTCAAGGATTTCGTCGTCAACGAAGAACGGCCCATCTTCTCCGACTTTATCCGAACGGTTTTTGACAGTCATTGCAAGCAGACTTGCCGATTGCAGCTTGAGAAGGAGGATCCCCGGCCCCTGTCTGTCAGGATCGAAGCTTTGGTGACTGAATCCGGGGATGAGTGTCTTGCTGTGCTCGTCGATATTACCGAGAAGCAGCGGGCAGAGCAGGCGCTTTCAGAGAGTGAATACAACCTGGCAAAGGCCCAGGCTATGACCCATGTCGGTTCGTGGAGTTTTAATCCAATTAATGGGGAAGTTCTGGCCTCGGCTGAGTTGCTACAGATTATGCGTCTGAGCTCTGAAGAGACAACCCAGGAAGCGTTCGCCAACGTGGTCCACCCAGGGGACCATGACACTGTCATGGAGCACCTTCGCTTAGGTATCGTCGATGGCAAAAATTATGAAATCGAACACCGACTTCTTTTTGACGATGGCAGTTTGCGCTGGGTCCACTCGATTGTTGAACCTTCGGTCAACAGTGCAGGTCAGGTTGTTAAGCTCTACGGGACAACTCAGGACATCACCCCACGCAAGCAAACTGAAGCCGAATTGCGTCACAAAACCAATGAACTTCAGGCCATTTTCGACTCCATCGGTGACGGTATAGTTGTTTATGATCATTCTGGTTCGATCCAGCACCACAACCTCATCAGCCCGCAGCTGTTTCCTCTTGAGACTTTGCCGGGGAAGACCTGTCGAGATATTTTCCATAGCGACGCACACTCTTTATCGCTGGTATGCCCGGTTGAAAGGGCCCTGAAGGGAGAGCGAGTTGATACGTCACTGATTGTTGAAAAGGAAGAGCAGAAAAGTTGTCACCTGGATGTAACCGCTACCCCGATTAAGGATGCCCTGGGAGAAAAAAACCGGGCATTGGTTTTTTTTCGGGATGTCACCGAAAAGCGGCTACAAGAGTTACATCTGATCCAGACCGAAAAAATGTCGAGCCTCGGTGTGCTGGCCACCGGTATCGCCCATGAAATCAATAATCCACTCACATCGGTGGCCGGCTTCGCCGAAGCACTGCAACGCCGCTTTCGCGACCACCCGGCATTGAAAGAGGATGTCCGGCTCAATGACTTTCCGCATTACCTGGAGGTCATCGTTAGGGAGTCTTACCGCTGCAAGGGGATCATCGCCCCTCTGCTAAGCTTTGGCCACAAGTCCGACGGAGATTCCGTTAAAGTCGATATCAATATGGCTCTTGTGGAAATTATCGAGCTGCTCAGGCATCAACCCGGCCAGCAACAGATCCGTGTTGTCAGCAACCTTAAGCCTGATCTCCCACGGGTGATTGGCGACTCTTCCGGACTGCGCCAGGTCTTCATGAACCTGTTGGCCAATGCCCACCAAGCCTGTGAAGGTCCGGGCCTGGTAGAGGTAACCACGGAAACGACTGATAACGGCATGGTCGCTGTCATGATCCGTGATAACGGCTGCGGCATGAAGCAGAATATCCTGGAACGAATCTGGGAGCCGTTTTTTACCACCAAAGTAGTGGGCGAGGGAATTGGTCTCGGTTTGACTCTGACCTACAATACAGTCAAGCGCTGTGGAGGAGAAATCAGGCTGAAAAGCCGAGTTGGAGAAGGATCGAAATTTACGGTTTTGTTGCCGATTGAGAGAAGTTAGAGACGTAAAGTTCAAACCGTTGGTCCAGTCGCTCGGTTGGGAACATCCAGGCTGTTGAACGACACGGACACAGGAAAGAGGCTCAGCTGCAAAGAAGAGATAAAGTTTTAGGGGTATGCACTTAACTCCATCACACACAACATGTTGTGAATAGAAATCTCTCTGTAAGATGATTTTGAGTTGTCTTTGCGATAGTGCGGAGACTAGCAACATCGCTGGTATGGGGGAATTGTCATGTTGGAAACTCGGTACGTATATTCAAAGTGCGACAACTGCCAGCAGGAGAACAATATCTCGTTAAGTTATTTTGTTGGTCATGATTACAGGTTGGAGGGATCTGTTGTCGCTGTGTGCCAAAAATGCAACATGGATTTCAAAGTCACATTCGACGAATCAATGATTAGATAAACTTTTCTTAAATGTCAGGAATTGTGGAAAACGGCCGACCGCGCACTGATTCAATCATCAAAAGCAACATTGGACAAAATCCAAGACATCCTGCCCCCACATGCATGACCTCTCTGTTTCTAGTATTCCCTTATTGCCCACCCCTGAACTCTTCTTTTCAGTGCCCTTCTTGACGGGGAAGGTTTCGCAGGTAGCATTAATGCAGACAAGATAAATCAAACACAAACTATGAATTTCTAAGTTTTAAACAACTGTAATGAGGTTCAAAGAAAGGAGTCATGATATGGCGAAAAAAAAGGTGACAGTTCTGGCCCGGTTCAAAGCAAAAACCGGTATGGAGGAGCAATTAAAGCAAGCGATTATGGCGTGTGTGGGGCCTACAAGGGCAGAGGCTGGATGCATTAATTATGACCTGCACTACCTGTCAGGTGACAAGGGGTCCTTGCTCCTCTATGAAAACTGGAGGAGCAAGGAGGACCTGGATGAACACCTTGAGATGCCCTACCTAAAAGAGCTGAAAGCAAAAGCTGATGAGCTCTGCTCCGAACCCCTTGAAATTGCCCTGTGGGAGATGGTATCAGATCCAGCATGATTTTTCCCTTTGACTAGCAGTGGTTGAATCCATGTGTTAAACCGCCTTCACGGGCGGTTTTTTTATTGCATTTCATTCCAATTCTTCTTGGATTGGATATTAATAAGACATGAAAGCGTCCAACTCAGGGATGAGGTGGACATTCTTGAATTGCAGGGTCAGTAAGAATTTCGCATTTCAGCCGATCTGAGTCCCCAAGAGAACAATGTAAGGATTTATAAGAAAGAAAAGAGCGACCCCGGGAAGGTCGCTCTCATGTAAAAACTGGTCGGGAGGACTGGATGAACCCATAGGACCAGCAAAAAACGTCCCAACGAGGATGTCATTTATAGTGTAGTTGTTCCGACAAACCTGATACTCATAGGTGTCTTCGAGGTCAATTTCACTCGTCACCGATACAGTATGCTACTATCTGGAGCATATAAGATCATTAAAGTACGCCTTCGCTGGCTCGTTTCCTGCGATTCCTGTGTTATTACAGAGTTTTGAGTATTTCAGTTGATATCTGTAGGCGTCATGGAAACTCAATG
>JAAXQF010000067.1 GCA_012974435.1 Desulfuromonadales bacterium
AGAGAAGAATGGGCAGGAGCCGTGTACGAGGCCCGTACGCACGGTTCTGTGAGAGGGATGAGGTGAGCCAGAACGTGCTCACCTCACCCTACTCGATTGGGGATGAAAGGGATTGATGCAGTTTACGCTTGGGAGCGAAAGCTAGTCGGCGGATCCTGCTGTGCTCTTGAACTGGCCGCGGATTTTAGGGTAGTAGACTCTCGACCAGCTCCGTTTTGAGAGTTTCTGCATGGTCGTTAGGTAAGCTTTATCCTGACCCGCCTCAAGGTAGGCTTGACTCAGGGCGAGGGCGATGATCGGGTCGTTGGGAAAGCTCTGTTGGGCCAATTCAAGGTAGTAGACGGCCTGTTTGTACTGTGCGGCGGTGATGGCATCGTCGGCCAGGTTAAGGTAGACCATGGCATAGGCTTTGTCCTGTTTTACCGCCAACGCCAGGACGCGCTCCGATTCCAAGACCTGCTTGTTGATGCGGATTGCACGAAACAGGTCATATTGGACCGAGGCATCCTCCGGGGCAAGATCGTCCATCTGCAGAGCGATCTGCAGCATCTTCTGCGGCTGGAAGAAAATCTCCAGATAGAGCAGGTCACGCCTTAGCCGCCAGAGTTTGGGCATGCCGCTATCCATCAGCTTGGGCTCGCGCAGGAAGTCCGCAAGCGTTTGGCCCATAAAACGGGTGGCAACCGGTAGCTGACGGCCGTAGTTGGAGCGGGAGATCGTGACTGCCAGGGTCTGCCAGTTGGTGGTGCGCAGGCTATTCAGGTAGTAGCGGACCATTGAAAAGAGCGGGGTCTTTATCTCGTTGGTATAGAAGGGGTAGAAAAAGCCGGGGTCAAAGTGGACGATAACCGGGCCCGTAAGTTCGGGCAGTTTTTCCGGAAAGACGGCCTGAAAGGGTACCCCTTTAATGCTGCCGGAAAATCCGTCTGCAGCCAGTTCTATCTGGGCTGCCTCATCGGCACTGAACGAGCCGAAGCTGAGTAGTTGCCGGCGAAAGGAATCGAGGCTGAGCTTGGGCTGTTTTTCAAGGGGGACAGGGAGCACCCAGATGATCCGGCCGAAAAACTGATTCTCAATGGCTGTGCTGAGTGCCATACCGGGGAGTAGGGTCGGATTGGCGGTGACAAAGGGGCTCTGGTCCCAGATTTCTTCAGCGGAAGCTGACGCGGCCAGGGTTGTAGCTTGCGGGCGCAGCACTTCAGGCACGGCTTGCAGGAAACCGTTCTCGGAAAAAAGCACCAGGGTCGGTTGATTGGCCTTGTAGCGTCGCCAAGTCGGAAGCGCCTCGATGTCAATTTCAACCAGGGTCGGTTCGATGGAATCTTTCAACAGCGCATAGGTTTGGGCCGTGACAGGTTCTGGGCGCATAACACTGGCGGCCGGAGACTTCTGCTTCTCCTGTTGCTGGCGGGATTCGCAACCGGCGAGGGTGATGCACAGGAGCAGCGAAAGGGCAAAAATGATAGTTTTCATGGCACGGCCTGTGGTTAGGGGATAGGGTTCGGTACTGTGTCTGGAACGATTGCTTTATCAATGGCTGCGCCGCGCCAACGTTCGGCTGCTTCGAGCAGTTGCATGGCATAGTTAATACGTCCGGCGCGGTGGAAAGAGCGGGCCATGTTGTGAAGTGTGCGTGCGACAGCCTCAGGCGATGAACCGAGATTGACCAATGGCAGCGGCTGGATCGGTTCTTGGGCCTGTGCGGTAGAGAAGGCTTTCAGGTTTTGCTCGGCGGTGTTGAAGCCCATCTGCCGCGAAAATTCCAGCACGGGGTGGTCATCGCTGTTCAGGTCCGCGTCGGCAGCGAGTCTGATAAGGATCTGCTGGTTCGTCTGGTAATGCTTAGCAAATAGATCTTCAATGGTGTCGATCCCAATGCTGTTCAGAACCTCGTCGATTCCGGAGTTGGTCATTTTGTTGCTGGTGGCCAGATAGTCGAAGTAAAGCGGGGTCTCTGATCCGAGCAGGATCAGTTGGTTATTGACCAGAAAAGCGTGGCAGTTAGGGAATGAATCGAGAAAGGTAGCAAGTGCGCTACGTATTTTAGCGAGCGGGAGGTCGTAGAGAGGGAACCATTGGCAGAATATGCCATCTTTGTTGAGTCTGCTCGCAGCGAGCGCGTAAAAATCGCTGGTGAAAAGGTTGGCATTGCCGGTTTGCCAGGGGTTGGAAGGTTCGGAAATGATGACATCGTAGCGCTCGCTACGCAGTGAGAGGAGCTCACGCGCATCTGCCTGGTGTAGGTTGACCCTGGGGTCATCGAGTACCGCTCCGTTTGTCTTAACAAAGTGATGTGCGGCCTGGATAACCTCCGGTGAAATTTCAATACAATCAATCTCTTTTGCTGGGTAGCGGCCGACCTCTCTCAATGTTGCGCCGGTGCCAAGACCGATGACCATGGCTCTTCGGGGAGCCCTGTGCAGCAGCATGGGGAGTTGGCCAAGCAGGACTTGGGTTGACATGTCGCCGCCGGTACCCCCATCGGTCTTTCCGTTCACGCGAAAAAACCTGTCCCCTTGGGCAGTTTCCAGCACGGCAACCGTGGTCTCGGGCCCTTCGATAACATCGATAATCGATTGGTCCGAACCATCAATCCCACCGGCCTGAATCAGTCCTGGAGCGTAGTAGTAGATTCCGCTGTTGATTCTCATCTGGTCCCAGGTTGGACTGAAGAAAATCAAGCAGAGGCTTGCCAGTAGCAGCGGGGCGGCCAGGGGTGATTTGATGGCTCGACGTAAGGGGAAGTAGATGCAAAGAGCCAGTAGAAAGTTAAGACCGATTGTCAGCTGGAAGCTGCCCTGTAAGCCGAGGCGCGGCAGGAGGATGAAGACGGCCCCGATGCTGCCTGCGACGGCCCCCAGAGTATTGAAAAGCAATACGAGGCCAACACATTTGCCGCTGTTGGCTGGTTGCGGGGATAGCAGGTCGACGACCGTTGGTAACAGCGCACCGGAAAGAAGCGTAGGTACGAGCAACGTGGCGCTGACGATCAGCAGCGAGAGGGAAATAAGCATCCACCAATTGGTCCCTGAGAGCCGGTGGGCAAGCAGAAAAATATCCGCAAGGCGATCATAGAAGGGGCTGCTGATGGCAAGAAAAAGAGCCATGACTCCGACAAGCCAGAAAAGAAGTTTTTGGCTCTGAAAGCGATATAGCCAACGCGCGTAAACGGCACCACCGAGGCTGAGGCCCGTGAGGTAGATTCCAAGGATGATCGAAAAGGCATAGGTGGTGTTGCCCAGGTAGAGCAGAAAAAGTCTGGTCCAGAGGATTTCATAGGCGAGGGAGAGTGCGCCGATGAGGGCAATGGTGGTGAGTAGGAGGCCGCGCCCATCCGAGAGTGTTGCGGTGACGGGTTTTGGTGAACATTGCGGGGTTTCCAGGGATGCATTGTTGCGCACTAAAGCCAGGGCGGCGCAGGCAATGATCAGATTGATTGCAGCCGCCAGGTAGCCAGTGGTCGAGAGACCGAGGGTTGGTATGAGGACAAAGCCGCTGCCCAGGCACCCGAAAACCGCACCAAGGGTGTTGGTCGCGTAGAGGCGTCCAACAAGGGGGCTGATGTTGTTCCGGCTGAAAAGACGAACCATGACGGGGAGGGTTCCGCCCATGCAGGTGGTTGGAATAAGCAGCAGCAAGCCGACCAGCAGGAAGCGGCAGAAGATGGCCGTGGTGGGTGCGCTAGCCAGGAAATGGTCGAGGTAGACGTGGAGCGACTTGATCCATTGGAGCATGGTTGGAAATGCCAGTGCACTCAGGGCAATCGCGATCTCCAGCGCGGCATAGAGTTTTAACGGGTTGCTGGCCCGGTCGGCGTGGCGGCCCAGAAGGTAGCTGCCGAGAGCCAGTCCCGCCATAAACGCGGCGGCGACGATACTGACGGCAGTCATGGTGTTACCGAGAGTCAAAGAAAGGTATTTTGACCAGAGGATTTCGTAGGTGAGGGCCGAAAATCCAGACAAGGCAAACAGCAGATACAGGATGATTTGTGAGAAGCTTGCGCTGCCAGAGCTGAACATTGTGTGAGACCTCGGGTGGATTTATTATTTTATAGCAGTGCCGAGGACTAATGACAACCGTTATTGGCTTCGGGCAATTTCCCCACGAAGTGTGTTTTTTGGCCGGGTCTGATGGCGTTCGTAAAGGGTGGCTAAGGGGGTATGCTGATGTTAACCACACAGGTTATAAAGTGTTTTACCTCGGTGGTGGGGGTCAGCCCCCAGCAGTTTCTATCTGAGCAAGTTCATTATTTGTTGGGATTTTTTTCGTGGCAAGGTCCAGGAAATATTCAGCTTCTTTCTTTCTGCCAGCTGCCATGAAGGCCTGGCCGATCAGGTTTAATTTGTGAAGTTTTTCCTTGCTTGTTAGCCCCAGGTTCGTCAGGGGGATTCTTTCTCCAGTGTGCGCCGAGAACATGGCGGTGGCATTCTGCTTCAGCAGGGAACCAAGCATCTTGCCCCCCAGGAGGTCTTTAAACGAGTACTCCAGAATCGGCAGATCGTCGCTGTTGATCCTGGATTCTTTGGAGAAATGTCTGAGGGTTTTATCGGAGAACATGAAATGTTTGGCAATCAGATCGGCGGCGGTGTGAATTTTGAGTTGGTCGAGAGTTTTTTTGATCCGCGGATTCTTTAACTTTTCTTCCAGGTTGAGATAGTCAATGGTCAGATCATGAGCGCCTCCAATCAAAATCATGTCCGTTTTGGAGTTGAAGGCCAGGGTATTGGGATAAGTTTTAAGGAAGGTATTGACTGCGATGCGCAAATTTTCAGTTGTGATGTCGTAGAGGCCGATCCATTGGCAGAATATGCCGTCATCCTTGAGCCGCTTGGCAGAAAGTTCATAAAAGTCGGAGGTGAACAGGTTGGCGTTGCCCGACTGCCAGGGGTTTGATGGTTGTGAGATGATAACATCGTATTTTTTGTTGTGGGTCAGGATCAGATTGCGACCGTCTTCAATGTGGAGTCGAACGCGTGGATCTCGCAGGGCGTTTTTGTTCTCTTTTTCGAAATAGACCGATGCCTTGACGACGCCGGGGGAAATTTCAGCACAGTCGATCTCATCCAGGCGGTGATCGTTAACTCCGCCCAGGGTAATGCCGGTGCCGAGGCCGATGACCAGGGCTTGTTTCGGATCGGGATGGAGCAGAAGAGGGATTTGGCCGATCAGTATCTGGGTGCCCATGTCGGTGCCATTGCTGCCGTCGGTCTTACCGTTGACCGAGAAATATCTTACTGACCCGTCGGTGTATTCCTTGATCGCAACGGTGGTGTCGATCCCCTCAATAACTTCAAGCAGATTTTCACCTTGCAGGGTGCGGGAGATTCCATCCCATTTTTGATATTTGGAGGCATAGACGTAAACGGCGCTGTTCATCAGCTTTTGATTCCACTGTGTTGGCAGAAATACCAGCAGCGGAACTAAAATGCAGGCAACGGTGATGGGGTGGCGGAGGCCTCTGAAGGAGCGGGGGGTAAAGATGAAGCAGAGCACCGTACCGAGGAGGATGTTGAGGACGGCGAGCAGCTGAAAACCGGATTGGGTTCCCAGACTGGGGATCAGCACGAAACCGGCCACCAGGCAGCCGAACACGGCGCCGATAGTATTGTGCAGCACCACCAGTCCGACCCCTTCACCGGTGCGGACCTTGCCCGGATCGATGATGGCGATAGCGGCGGGGAGCAGAGAACCGGAAATTATTGTCGGCACACACATGACGCTGAAAACGATGATGCCCGAGAGCAGGGACAGGTGCCACCAGCGTTCTCCAGAGGCCTCATGGGCCCATTGGAAGACATGGGCCAGCTGATCGTAGAAGGGGACCGTCACCAAGATCGACAGTCCCATCAGTACCGTGAGGCGAACGAAGAGCTTCTTTTTATCGAAATCGGAGTGGATTTTGCGCGCATAGATGGCACCACCCAGGGCGATGCCGATTAGGTAGGAACTGAGCATCAAGGAGAAGGCGTAACTGGTGTTGCCGAGGAAGAGCAGGAACACCCTGGTCCAGAGAATTTCATAGGCCAGCGAGAAGAAGCCGATCAGGGCGATAGCAACCAGCACCGGGCGGTGATCGCGGGCCAGTTGCAACTGGTCGGCGCGGGTCGCTTGGGAGATGTCAGCGGGGAGGGTGGTGCCGATGGTCTTGGAGAAGTGCCAGGAGATTGCAGCGATGGCCAGATTGATAAAGACGGCCAGCATGTTGGTGGTCGATAGGCCGAGAAGCGGGATCAGGCAGTAACCGGCCCCAAATGCGCCCAGAGTGGCGCCTATCGTATTCATGGCGTAGAGGCGGCCGATCTGCCCGCCCGATTTTTTGCGCGCAAAGAAGCGGCACATCAGGGGAAATGTGCCGCCCATGCAGACGGTAGGTGGCACCAGCAGCATGGTTGCGAAGAAAAGGTGAGAAAAGTAGTTTGATGCCGGATGGCTGGGAAGAAGTTGTTCAAGACCGGCGTGAAACGCGCTGACCGCCTTGAGAGTCGGAGGGAAGAGCAGGGCGAAGATGGCGATGCCTAGTTCCAGGTAGGCATAGATGCGCAGCAGGTTGGTTTCGTGATCGGCAAATTTGCCGAGCAGGTAACTGCCGATAGCCAGGCCGGCCATGAAGGTGGCGGCGACGATACTGACCGCGATCATGGTTGTGCCGAAGGTGAGAGAAAGATATTTGGTCCAGAGGACTTCGTAAACCAGGGCGCAGAAGCCGGACAGGGAAAAAAGCAGGTAGATAATACCTTTGTGCTGTACTTTCAATATGTCCATTTGATCCCTCACATGTGCAGCTATACATAAGCTTCTCATGACCCTTCTTCATTAGAATGCATATTTGGTGCCTCAAATATCGGAAGTTTACGTGGAAACAGGATGAGGGCGGATTTATCGATTCTTTTCTGCTTTAGGCGTGTGTGTTCGATGTCCGACCTCTTCTGCGGGAGAGAATTTGGATCAGTCAAAGGGCGGATTGGCTCTGTCTTTTGCCGGCAGGCAAGGGTTGTTTGCTGCTATGGATGTTGGATCAGGGGGCCGCTGATGGGCATGTTTTGTGAATGTACTTAATCCCTTTATCTGATTGATCTGTTTCCGGTGGCGTTTTAGAGTCGCATCCTCTTCTGGGTGCATTTGTGGAAGAGGGCTGTTGCAGTTAGTTCTCTATCGTGATTTATATTGCCAGTCGGAATGTTGACCTGTTCCCCATCCGGTTTGGCTGGTGGACTCTGATAATAATAGTGGAGGAATAATGAAAAGGAAAAGCCTGTTTCCGGTGTTGCTGTTCAGCCTTTTGCTGCTGTTGCCCGGTTGCGGACGGCAGGATTCGGACGGCAGCATGGAGCGCGCTGATCTGCAGCGGACTGGTGTGTTCGCGGCGTCTCCGGTGGCCAAGCTGGCTGAGCCGAGCTGGCGGTTTCAGGCGAATGGCGCCGTTCTGACCGCGCCGTTGGTAGTTGATGAAACGGTATACTTCGGCAGCGCCGACGGGAATTTTTATGCCGTCGATAGGGGAACCGGCAAGCAACGTTGGAAATTCAGGGCTGGCG
>JAAXQF010000071.1 GCA_012974435.1 Desulfuromonadales bacterium
TCCCCGACTTTCGGCCGCTGGACTGGAGTTCTCCTTTCGGCAGAGAATAAGCGCCAATTCTGGGTGCCTGAGGGCTTCGCTCATGGTTTTCTGGTTTTGAGCGAATCAGCCGATTTTCTCTACAAGACAACAGACTATTATGCGCCGGAACATGAGCGTTGTATCCGCTGGAACGATCCTGAGATCGGGATCGATTGGCCCTGGCAGGGTGAGCCTCTCCTGTCCGGGAAGGATCAGGCAGGCCTGCTATTCGCTGAGGCTGAACATTTTTGAATTTAAAATGCCGGGAAGTTCCGCTTGATTGATCAGGTCCTCAGGTCACCGCTGTGGATGGAGTCGTCGATGAAAGTTCTTGTGTCTGACGCCGCCGGTTTTACCGATGACCATGTTGCACGCTTTTTGTGTGAACGTGGAGACTGGGTAGTCGGTATCGCTAACCTGAACGACTGTTATCAACCTGCAATCAAGCTTGCTCACCTCGAACAGTTGCGGCCCTTTACCAATTTCAGTTTTCAAAAATTGGATACTACCGAGCGTCAGATGTGGGATGATTTGATTGCAGATGTCGGCCTCAGACCGGCGACTTCGATAGGGCAGGGGGGGGCGGTTTGTCACCTGGTATCGTTCTCTCTATTGTGATAACAAATTTGTCCGCTTGCAAACCTGGCGAGGTCCCAATGTGATTGTTGCGATAATCGGCCTGTGCCTCGGTGCCGGTGGCGCATATTTCATCTCTAGGTATGCACAACTCTTGGGTTTAGTCGATGTGCCTAACGGGCGAAGTTCTCATTGCCAACCGACGCCGCGTGGTGGTGGTGTCGGATTGCTGCTGGCACTTTTCTTTGTCGTACATAGAACCTCACTTCCCGTGCATTTATGGGGTCCTGCTGCAGCCCTTGCCCTTCTTAGCCTCTATGATGACGTCTTCGGTTTGTCCGCCAGAATTAAGCTCATTTGTCAATTTATTGCCGCTACGCTCCTGGTGGCTGGAATACTCTTTTCTCCCCTTGCTCCTGATAGCCTGATTCTGTTTCCGATCTGTCTGTTGTTTGTTGTCGGTACGACGAATTTCTATAATTTCATGGATGGAATCAATGGTATCGCCGGACTGTCTGGAGTCGTCGCTTTCGGAATGCTGGCAATATTTATTGGGCTGAACCTGCCGGAAAGCAGATATTTTCTTGTGACAATTGCGATTATGGCGGCCAGTGCAGGGTTTCTGCCATTCAACCTGCCGAATGCCAAGGTATTCATGGGGGATATCGGCAGTGTCTTGCTCGGGTTTCTATTTTCGGCCATGGTTGTCTCACTCTCCAGGGACCTGGCCGATTTTCTCTGCTTGTCGAGCTTTCTGTTTCTGTTTTATGCCGATGGATTGAGCACCCTATATATCCGCTGGCGAGATGGAGAACAACTCACCCGTGCTCACCGCCGGCATCTCTATCAGGTGCTGTGTAATGAGCTGGGATTGGCCCATTGGCAAATTTCCAGCGGTTATGCCCTGCTACAATGCTTTGTCGCTGCGTTGATGCTGATCTTTTATACACAGGGCCCACTTTGGCAAATTGGTTGGTTGTTGTTCTGCGCGCTGATTTTTTTAATTTCAGGTCAAAAAATCCGGGATTACGCCGCACAAAGGCAATGATCGTCGGGGGGCTGTGTTTTTTAATGGAATTTACGTGCTGAGGGATTTCAATGATCTGTATTCTTCTGTCAACCTATAATGGACACCGCTTTTTGGCAGAGCAGGTGGAGTCGATCCGTCGGCAATCTTATTCTAAGTGGAGGTTGCTGATTCGCGATGATGGATCCAGTGATGGGACACTGGAGCTACTGCATAATATCGTCGCAGAAGATCCTCGGATACAATTTCTTGGTAAGCAGGAAAATCTTGGAGCTGCAGCCAGCTACCTGCAGCTGATGTCGGAGGCTAGACTTTCAGATTATTACGCCTTTTGTGATCAGGATGATGTTTGGGATGAGGATAAGCTTGAGCGGGGGGTGAATAGCCTGGCTGATTTTGGAAATCGACCAGCGATGTATTGTGCCAGGCTTCGTTTGGTCGATGAGAAATTGAACCCTCTCGGACTGTCTCGCCCGCCCACCGTTGGCCCCTCTTATGCCAATGCCCTGCTTCAAAATATCGCCACCGGTTGTACCCTTATGCTGAATCGTGCTGCTTTTCAACTCATAAAATCAAAACTCCCCGCTTCCAATCGGGTCGTCATGCACGACTGGTGGTGCTATCTTGTGGTTGCTGCGTTTGGAATGGTTGTTTATGATTCGCACCCGACCATTTCTTACCGCCAGCATGAAGCAAATACCGTCGGCGAATTTCAGGGCCTGAGCTATTGGCTGAACCGTTTTCAGAGGCACAGAAAGAGCTGCCAGAATAACCCTTTACCACACCAGTTAGCCGAATTCCAGCGTCTCTGGGGGGAGACACTCAAACTGGAAAAACGCGAGCAATTGTTGGCCTTGCTCAAGATGATGAAGGAAGAACGTTTCCTGCACCGCCTGGTGCTTTTGAAACAGGCCCCTGTCCAGCGTCAAAGCGTATTGGATAACTTTTTATGCCGACTCATGCTCCTGTTTCGAAGATATCGCTAGCGACCCTGTGATGCACTACCGCTCCTTTCCTCATGGTGAAACCTCTCGATTTCAATTCCTTCGATTTGTCAGGCCGATCTGGCAATAAAAAACTTGACACTGGTCGCTACCATTTGTAATTATCACAAGTTTTTTAAGATGGAATATACCATGGAGTTTAATGAGTTTCGATGAAGAATTTTTTTAAAGAATGGCAGCCCTACATATTGTATGGGGCCTTTTTTAGTATGTTCATAAATATACTGCAGCTGACCTTTCCTATCTATATGCTGCAGATCTACGACCGGGTCCTCTCCAGTAATAGTATGCCGACTCTCTACGCGATTACTCTGGCCGCTGTTGCTGCCATGATCGTCATGTCTGTTCTCGAGTTTATCCGCTCCCGCTTGTTAGTTCGTTGTGGTGTCGCCATCGATCAGGCTCTCAGCCATGACGTACTAGACGAGCTTCTCAAGCGTGCGGCCTTGGCCGGTAGCCAGCCGGATCAGGCCAGTTTGCGGGATGTCAACCTACTGCGGAATTTTTTTGGTGGAAACTCCATCTTCGCCTTGTTTGATATCCCCTGGACTCCTTTATTTCTCATTGTCATTTATTTTCTCCATCCCTTGCTCGGCCTAGTGGCAACGGGCGGGGCCGTGTTGTTGGTCATTTTGGCGTTGATTAATGAAAAGGTCAGCCGTAAACCACTAGATGCAGCCAATATTGCCAACGGGTTCTTGATGAAGTTCATCGAGACTGCCCGGCGCAATGCTCAACCGGTGCGCAGTATGGGGATGCTCGCAGGAGTGGCCAACCGCTGGCAAGGGCTCAACGATACGGTCATGAAACTGCAGACTCAGGCCAGTCGCAAGTCTGGATTGATTCAGTCGATGTCCGGCTGGCTGAGGCAGTCGATGCAGGTTTTCATTTATGGCGTCGGTGCTTGGTTGACTCTGGAGGGGAAAGCTACCGCTGGTTCCATGATCGCCGCATCGATCATCATGGGCCGGGCCCTGGCTCCGGTACAGCTCGGCATCGGTTCATGGAAGAGTATGATCGAGGCGCGTGGTGCCTGGAGGCGCCTCAGCGCTACGTTTGCCAATAAAATCCAGATAGAGAACATGGACCTGCCAGAGCCTAAGGGACAGTTGGCCGCTGAACATGTCAGTTTTGCCATTAATAAAAACGTTATCCTGCGTGACATCAATTTTACTCTTCAGCCTGGCGAGTCGTTGGGTCTGATTGGTCCCTCAGGGGCCGGCAAGTCGACCCTCTGTCGCTTGTTGCTTGGTATCTGGCCCGCCAATGGCGGGGCTGTCCGTCTGGATGGCGCGGATATTTTCAACTGGGATCAGGAGAAACTCGGTCCGTACATCGGCTTTCTTCCACAGGATATCGAGCTGTTTACCGGGACTGTGGCTGAAAATATCGCTCGTCTGGATACGGTCGAATCTGAAAAAGTTGTAGCTGCTGCGCAACAGGCTGGTGTCCATGAGTTGATTCTTAATTTCGCGCAGGGCTATGATACGCGTATCGGTGAGGGGGGGGTCATCCTCTCCGGAGGCCAACGACAGCGGATCGGTCTGGCCCGCGCACTCTACGGCAACCCGAAGTTGGTGATACTTGATGAGCCAAATTCCAACCTCGATGATGATGGAGAGCGCGCCCTGCTTGCATCCTGGCCTCAGTTGAAAGCGAACGGGACAACCTTGATCGTCGTTTCTCATAAGCCGAGCCTGCTGGCCGGCGTGGATAAAATCCTTATGCTCAAGGACGGCCGGATCGCCATGTATGGTCCGCGTGAGGCGGTATTCAAAAAACTGAAGGAAGTTCAGCCTCAACAGCAGGCGGAAGCCAGCTAGGGTATAGGGTTGTCCCCTCTCGCCCGCTAACTGATTCCCCCGTTTACGGAATTAAATATATGATCAATGACAAGCTTCGCTCACTATTCCAACGTCTGTTTCGGCAAAATCGAATCAGTAAAGAAGAATATGAAGAAATCGAGAATGAAAACACTCCGCCACCGAAATTGAATGTCCATTTTGCAGACAGTCGGCATATTATTCGCGCTGGCCTGATTGTCGTCGGTCTTTTTTTTGGCGTCGGTGGACTATGGGCAACCTTTGCTGAACTTAGTGGAGCTGTCATCGCTTCCGGTGAAGTTCGGGTCGATGCTGAACGCAAGACGGTTCAGCATCTTGAGGGGGGAATCGTGCGCAAGATCCTGGTCCGCAATGGCGATCAGGTTGACGCCGGTCAGCCTTTGTTGCTGCTCGACAGTACCCAGATTGTCGCTGCAACCGATCAGTTTTTGCTGCAATTGGCAGCGGCCAGAATCGAGGAAGTTCTCTTGATTGCGGAGCGTGAGTTGGCAATCGAGCCCGAGTGGCCGGAGATAGATGCCAGCATCCCTCTGGAAAAATATACTGGACTGCTGGCTGCTGCGCAAAAGGTCTTCAGTTCCGGTCGCCTAGCCCTGGAAAACCAGATTGCATTGCTGAAAAAGCAGATCAGCCAACTGCATGAACAGGATCGTAGTCTGGATGATCGGCTTGTCGCTGAACATCTGGTGAGTGCAACGCTACAGGAAGAACTGGATGCCAAGCAAATTCTGTACAGGGACCACTATATCGACAAAACTCAGATTCTTGAACTCCGCCGCGCTCTGGCCGACCGCCAGGGGACTCAGGCCCAGTTGCGCGGTTCGCAAGCTGAAATACGTGAGCGCATCGCCGAGTTCGAACTGCGGATCAATGCGCTGGAATCCGAATATCGCCAGCAGGCCATTACGCGCCTGTCCGAGATTCAACAGGCTCTCTTCACTTTACAGCAGAAACTACTCCCGCTTGAGGATGCTCGTCGTCGTTTGACGGTGGCCGCACCGGTTGGCGGTGAGATTGTTGCCCTGCAGGTACATTCAGAAGGGGGGGTTGTGCAGCCGGGACAGTCGATCCTCGATATAGTGCCCAAGGAAAGTCCGCTGATCGTCGAGTGCTTCATTATGGTATCGGATATCACTCATATTCGTCAGGGACAGATGGCAGATGTGCAGTTGACTGCTTTCTCTGCCCGTACGACCCCGAAGGTCAGTGGCAAGGTGGTTTATGTTTCTGCTGACCGGATTTTACAAAGAACCCCATATGGCGAGCAACCGACCTATGTTGTTCACGTTGAGTTGGATAAACAAGAATTGACCGAAAATGATCTCTATCTGACCGCAGGGATGCCAGCTGCAGTCTTTATTCGTACCAATTCACGAACTGTTCTAGATTATGTTCTTGAGCCGCTCAAGCATAATTTTGACCGTGCCCTGCGCGAGAATTGAGCGGAATAAAGACCATGCCAAAAAATATTCTCCTCATTTTAATTCTGCTAATCTCTCCTGTTCTGGCCTCTGCTGAATCCCTGACCCTTGACCAGTGTCTTGCGCGTGGGCTGGAATTTAACCCCCAGGTTATGGCTTATCGCCTTGCAGTAGATGAGGCTGAGGAGGGCATTTATGAAGCCTGGGGAGCTTTCTTGCCGACTCTGAGTGTCGATTACGGCTATAGCCAGTTGGATAACAGCGGCGATGTCACGCTGGCTACTGATCTTAGCCAGCAGAGTGAAAGTTTTTCGGTCCGCTTATCGCAACCGCTGTTTACCGGTATGGCCGGCGTTGCGGGATTAAAAAAAGCCCGTCAGTCGCGGACCTACCGTGAGTACGAACTGAAATACATGCAGCAGCAACTGGTTCGCGAAATCCGCACCAGTTTTTATGACATCCTGCATTCTGGGCAGATGGTTGATAGATGGACCGAGTCGGTCGGGCGGTTGGGAAATCAGCAGCGGATCGCCAAAGCCTGGGTTGACCAAGAGTTGGCCCCACGTTTGCGTCTGCTGGAGATCGATGTCGAACTTTCAAATGCCCTGCAACAGTTGGCCAGTGCCGAAGCATCCCTGGTGATTGCCGAGGCTAAGCTCAGGGAATGGCTTGCACCGCAGTCTGATGAGCCACTGGCGATTGAGGGGAGCCTGCCACAGTTGTCACTCGCCAGTTGCGACGCGGTCGAAACCTGTCTGGAGCAGGCATTGAACCAACGGCCTGAATTGCAACTGGCGGAACTGAATATCTCCATGGCGGGCGAAGAGGCCAAGTCGATCCGCGCCCGTAACTTGCCCCGGATTTCTTTTGATGCCGGTTGGACAGACTATCAGCGAGATTTTGACAGAGATGATTTGGAACGGGAAACTCGAGATTATTATACCCTGTCGCTCAACCTCAGCATGCGACCATTTCAGGGCGGCAGAAACATTTTTGCCTATCGCAAGCAGAAATTGATGATCAAACGTCTTGAGCATGACCGGGTCCGGCAAAGAAATGCCATTACTACTGAGGTCAGAACTCGTTTTCAGCAATTGCTGGCAGGTGACAGTCGCCTCAGCAGTGCGACTAAGGGTGAAGCCGCCGCACGTGAGGCCTATCTCTTTGCCGATCGAGCTACAAAGCTCGGAATCAGTTCGTTGGATGATCTGCTCAAAGCGGAATTGCGTCTCACTCAAGCAGAGATCAGCAAGATCGATGCTTATCATGCTCTGCAGCAGGCCAAGGTTCAACTGGATTATGTTGTTGCTAATCAAGGGTCGTTTGATTGATTCCTGCCTTGTCGGTCTGTTCAGGGCCGATGACAGAAGTCTGAAAAAGAAAGATTCAATTATGCATTTTTTATCACTTATACCGAAAACAGTTTTCTCAACATTCTGGCACCACCGACAATTGATATGGCAGATGAGCCGACGAGAGGTTGTTGGACGCTACCGCGGCTCGATTCTGGGCTTGTTTTGGTCCTTTTTTCAGCCTATTTTCATGCTAGCTATATATACGTTTATTTTCACTGTCGTGTTTCAGGCCAAGTGGGGGCAGGGTCCCTCAGAGAGTAAGTCTGAATTCGCCATCGTGCTT
>JAAXQF010000073.1 GCA_012974435.1 Desulfuromonadales bacterium
TTCTCTCTCAGCGTTATCGGCGTCTCGATCTGGATGCCCGCCCTGGTGATCGGCCTTGTGGCCGGTGTCCTCACTATTGCCGGCATGCTTCTCGGCGGTCGCATCGGTAATCGTTGGGGGTCTCGCGTGGAAATATTTGGCGGGGTAGTGCTGATTGCGATTGGTATCAAAATTTTGATTGAGCACCTGTCAGGTTAAGACTTCAGACGACAGGATACATTATCAGTAAGAGGCTTAACCTCTCTTCCCGACAACGTCCCGAATCTCTTCGACACACCTGTAAGGGATCTTCAGATTTCCCCTGCCCTTACCCATCTCAACACCACCCTTGATCGGCTGATGAAAATCGGAACCACCGGTAACGATCAGGTTTCTCCTGCGGGCCATGGTGATGTAACGATCGATGCCATCATTGGTGGTTCCTGGGCTGTGCGCTTCCACACCATCAAGACCCAGACCGATAAAGATATCTAACAACTCGCCGAGCCGGACATCGCTGACCCCGATAAATACCGGATGGGCCAGAACCGTACAACCACCGGCATCGTGGATCAGTTGGATCGCCTCTTCGAGAGGGAAAAACCTCTTCGGCTCGTTACAAGGAACCAGGTAGCGTGTGAAGGCTTCCTCCATATCCTTGGCGTAACCCGCAGCGAGCAAAGCCTGGCCGATGTGAGGCCGGCCAATGGAACCACCGGCACGCTTTGCAACATCGTCATAAGCAAGAGGTTGCCGGCCTTCTCCTGTAAGACGTTGGTTGATATTGACAAGAATGCGTTCACTGCGCCCAGCACGAAAGTCCCTGAATTCGGCAAGTGCCTTCTGCAAGACAGCGTTTTTGTGATCAAAAGCGTAACCGAGCAGGTGAATGTCGCTCAACTCCTCCCACTGCACAGAGAGCTCTACCGCAGTAACAATTTCAACATCATATTTCCGCCCGGCTGCAAGCGCTTCAGGGATACCATCAACATTGTCATGGTCAGCCAAGGCTATTGCGCGCAAACCCAGCGAAGCCGCTTCGGCAACCAGCTCTGTGGGCGTTAAGATGCCATCGGAAAAAAAACTGTGGAGATGAAGGTCAACCAGGTCACGCATATAATTACCGATCTATAGGAGAGAATAGTTTCAGTTATGTTAGCACAAATTGAAAAACGAGGGACGAGGGACGAGGGACGAGAAAGGCTAACAACGGTCCAGACAGCGTCAACTCGTTTAACCATTATTTGTAGGAGGTAAGACTTTATCTGGCACTCTCTGTCAGATCTGGATGGGTTCAGCAGAGGGCGATGCCGGCGTCATAACCTTGGTGACAAAGGGGGACGTCATGGCACGGACAAGCGCGCTGTAGTTTAATTGGAAAACAACTTCTGCACCGACCGACAGTTCGAAGCAGTCAGACTCCAGTATGAGGTGGTCACTACTGGCTCCCAAGACGTCTATTCCGGTAGGTGCTTGCAAGCCGGACGGGTCGATATCTTGCTGTCCGACAGCAAGGAGGGCTTGCGTGACCAGGCCCCGATCAGTGGATGGTGGAACCTCCCCGAACGCGGTTTGTGCGATCGTACCCGAGGGCTTTGATGGTTTAACCTTCGCTTCGATCACTTCGGCACACAGTGTGATAGCATCGGTATGCAGTCCGTCGATCGGTTGCCGATGGAGAGTTTCGCAGCCAAGCAGGATTGCCTCACCCAGACGGAGATCGTTAACCCGACCAATCTCTGCGCCACTCAATGCCCACTCCAGGTTGGCAGAGTTCCCTCCCGATACAATTTCTACGCTCAGGCCTAATGTTGTTTCGATAGAGTCCGCAAGCTCAGATAGCATAGCCATATTCCTGCTGTCTGGCGATACACCACTACGGCAGGCGAGGTTGGTGCCGATCCCTTTGAAATCGATATTCGGCAAGTTAAGAGTTTCTCGGACGGTGTCCGTCACGTCCTCCGGCATGATGCCCTCACGGAGGTCTCCCAGCTCAACCATGAGAATCACCCCATGGGTTCGACCTGCCTTTTGCGCTTCCAACGAGAGCTTTTTGATAACCTCTATTTCAGTGTTGCAGCTAACGTTGGCAGACATGACGACCCGTTTCGCCTGACTCAACATTGGTGAGCGAATCAGGGTCATCGCTGCCGCAACCTGTGCAAACCGCATCGCTTCAATATTTTCGATGCGCGAGTCGCCCAGCCTTTTAACCCCGGCCTCAAGCAAGGTCGCAGCAATTTCAGCGGAACCGAGAGCTGCCTTGGTCACGCCAGTCACAGAAATGCCACGCTTGCCCAGACGTTCAACAAGGAGGCAGGCATTATGGTGGATTTTGCAGAGGTCTATTTCCAGCCGCGGTGCGGACATCATGCGCTGATAGCCGACTTTTCCTTGAGTAACGGGAAGGCCGCCAGAACCATTTCCACGAGACGTTTGGGCGACCTGGTCAGTGCATCTGTGACCGGGATTCCGAGCTCCTGCTCATACTTGGTAATGGCCGCACCCACTTCTATGTCGTTCATCTGCTCATGATTGATGGTCAGGCCGATGATTTTGGTGTCCGCGAAGGTCTCGATCAGATTGATTTCACTGGCCGGTGTTGGTACTGCCATGTTTTCAAAGTCGCAGCGCACACTGCGCCTTGGCGCATGCTGTAACACGACGCCGTTGGGGCAACTGCCGCGCAGGATGAATGATGTGGAGGAGAAAGCGGGATGACTCAGCGCGCCTTGCCCTTCGACAACGATGACATCGGGGCTCTCATTCTCGAAGGCTTCAACGACGGTTGCTTCCAGCTCTCCAGCGCAGAATTGTGATGGTACGGCATCGAGAGCAACACCGTAGCGTGCTCCCTGGATCAACCCGGTCTGGCCGGTACCGATCATCACTGTTTTGATGCCTGCCTCATTAAGGGCACTGGTTATGATGTTGGCGGTGGTGCGTTTGCCGATGGCGCAGTCGGTTCCAAGCACGGCAATAATCGGACAGGTGACTTCGGCGATCCGGCCGCTGAATAGATGTAAATCTTTTTTGGCGCGGGGTTTGCGAACGTCCAGGATCGTTACCTTGCTTGCAATACATGCTGCGGCAAACACCGGGTCATCGTTCAAGAACTCATGAAGACCGTTAACGATATTCATTCCATGGCTCATCGCCTCAAGCACCAGGCCGCGCTCGTGCTTTGACAGCATGCCGCTCGATGGTGCCATACCGTAGATGAAGAAATCAGGGACTGAACCCGCCTGTTCCAATGCGTCAGAGAGATTGCGACAGATGGGAATTGCGTTCGGCTTGTTATCGAGAACCATACCGGTATCAAGACCAGCTTTTTCACTGTCGATAACCGAAAGGATTTTATATTTTTCTGAGCGTCTGATCAGGCCGTTTGCGGTTTTTCCGTCAATCTCACCAAAATTGGCTTCACAATAGATGATTGCGGTGGCGGCACGTGTTTTTTTATCTGTGGCCTGAAGGGATACAGACCTTACTGCAGGGGTTTTTGCAACAAATTTGAGGGTGGGTTCAGGCGTGTTTAAAGACACTACGGGTGGGACGACTAACATAGAAGCTCCTTTGAGAATCAGTCTCAGAGGAGGCGACGAGATCGTTCCGGCCAGTATTGGTCGATTGTCAACGAGTTGTCCCAACTAAGGTTGGATGCTGTGGAATTAGATTCCCACTTGGCGGCTTGTTATACAACTCTAACACACTGCGGCACATATTGTTGGAAAAGAATCGATAAATCAACAGTTTATGAAATCTAGCTGTGATCCTCGCCACATAATCTGTCGCCCGAAGCCCGTTTCATACCTTGGAGTGGAAAAGAAAAAGATCGCAATCCTCTGGATGGTATATCATGAATTTTGGCGGTTCGTGATGAGCAACCAAGTCTTTTCGATAAGGCCAGCACATTTCACCTTTCCTCTTCTCTCGTTCTCTTGTTTTTTCCTCTTTCCGGCACGGATTGCCTTATGCGTTTCAATGTATTAACGGCTGAACTTTCCCACGAAACCAATACTTTCAGCCTGCACAAAACCGGAAGACAAGCTTTCATGGCCCGTTATGCCCTGATGGGCGCAGCAGCCATCGAAGAGCGTGGCGACGAGAATACCGAACTAGCCGGCTTCCTTGATGCCGGGCGTGAGCATGACTGGCAGGTTACTCATGTCCTGAGTGCCGCTGCCGGGCCGAGCGGTAAAATCAGGCGTAAGGCGTTTGACTGGCTCTGTGAGCCGATCCTCGACAGCATCAAAAAACAGCAGTTTGACGGTCTTCTTCTCGGCCTGCATGGTGCGATGGGTCTCGATTTTCGTGAAGATGGTGAAGGCGAATTGCTGCGGCGGGTCCGGAGTCTGGTCGGCAAGGAGATGCCGATAGCCATCACCCTGGATCCGCATGCCAATGTAAGTAGGCGGATGTGTGCGCTGGCGGACATCATTGTGTCGTTCAAAACCTACCCGCACATTGATATGCGTGACACCGGCCGCCAGGCTGGAGACATTCTCCAACGAACGATGGCCGGTGAAATCAAACCGCGCACCATCCGCGTCAGCCGTCCCATGCTTGAAGAAGTCAATGGTGGACGCACTGACATCGGCCCGATGATCGAACGCATTGCCGCAGCGCGCGCCTATGAGGAGCAGTCAGACGTCTTTGCCGTGAGCATTAATGCCGGTTTTGCCAGTGCCGATGTCACCGAGGTTGGACCGACCGTGTTGGTGACCGGACAGGGAGATTTTTCTGCGCACGCGGCTTTCGCTGAAACGATCGCCGATGACATCTGGGACCGCCGCTTTGCGGTGCTCAACGATTATCTCAGCGTTGACGCGGCGGCTGCGATTGCCGCAACTTACGAGCCCGAAAAGGGGCCGCTGGTTATTGCCGATTATGCAGATAATCCTGGAGCCGGCGGTTATGGTGATTCAACGGAGCTGTTGCGCGCACTTCTCGATGCGGGTGTGAAAAATGCTTGTTTTGGTCCCATGGTGGATGGCGCGACAGTGCAGGCGCTGCAGACTGAGGTTGTTGGCAAACCTGTTCAGATTGCGCTAGGTGGCAAGACCGATCCAGATTTCGGTGGAGGCCCACTTGCTGTCGAGGCCGAACTCGTCTCACTCAGCGATGGGCTTTTCACTGGCGATGGTCCAATGATCCACGGGCTCCACGGCAGTTTTGGCCCCAGTGCCGTCATCCGCGTCGGCGGCATTGAAATATTGGTAGTTACCATCCCCCGGCAAATACTTGATTTGCAGCAATTCAGAGCCTTTGGTATCGAACCGCAGGAAAAACATGTCGTGGCACTAAAGTCGATGCAACACTTTCGCGCTGCGTTCGAACCGATTTCGGGAAAGATAATCGTCTGTGACAGTGGCGCACTTTGCACCCCACGTTACGACCGGCTACCCTATCGCAACGTGCCAAGACCGATTTTCCCCTTAGACCTGTAAGAAAGCTACTTTGTTCTCCGTTTGCCTGAAGAGATGTTATTGGGTAGGCGTGGTTCACTCTTTTCCGGCAACTAAAAAATAATTGTCCTGCGTATGATCGAACTGAAACCGTTAGTGCTAATCAACCAGTTTTTTACAACAGGCTATGCTGAAGCGGCATCTGGGGATTGAACAGAAGCCGTTTCTTATTTGTCACGATTTATAAACATATTGATTGTCTGGCATGTAGGCTTACTATAAATCCTGTTACAACTCATTCTTACATTACCTAGGGATATTTCGTATGCGGAGGGGGGGGGCGTAGGACAAAACCAGACACTGCCTGTCTGATCAAGCCCCGACGGCTACACATTAATTGATGTTTTTGATTTTCTGCGAGCCGCGTCCCGCGTTCCAGTCTTTAATAGATTGACATCCCCAAACGTGTCATGCTTCCATTTACCAATCAACAATCACCAGAGATGAAAAAACATGAGCACACTTCTCACTGTCAGCAACCTAAAAACCTACTTCTTCACCAGAGATGGTCTGACCAAGGCCATAAACGGTATCGATTTCACCATCAAACGAGGTGAGACTCTGGCCCTGGTCGGCGAATCCGGCTGCGGCAAATCGATGACCGCCCTCTCCCTGTTGCGTCTGATTCCGGAGCCGGGAAAGATCGTCGAAGGTGAGATTCGTTTTGACGGCCTGGACCTGCTGCGCATTCCCGAAGAAGAAGTTCGGCGGGTGCGAGGAAATCGCATCAGCATGATCTTCCAGGAGCCGATGACTTCGCTCAACCCGGTCTTTCGCATCGGCGACCAGATCATGGAGAGTTTGCAACTGCATCGCGGCAAAAGCAAACAACAGGCGGCAGAGATCGCTACCGAGCTACTACACAAGGTCGGAATCCCTGCTGCAGCCCAGAGACTCAAGGATTTCCCTCATCAGCTCTCCGGCGGCATGCGCCAGCGCGTGATGATCGCCATGGCGCTTGCCTGCGATCCTCAATTATTGATTGCCGATGAACCGACCACAGCCCTCGACGTCACCATCCAGGCCCAGATCATGGACCTGCTCGCCGCGATCAAGGCCGAACACAACATGGCCATGCTGCTAATCACCCACGACCTCGGTGTGGTCGCCGAAAACGCCGATCGTGTCGCTATCATGTATGCTGGCGTCATCGTGGAAACCGCTCCGGTTAAAGAGCTCTATGCGAACCCTCAGCACCCCTACACGCAAGGGTTGCTGGCCTGCATCCCGCGGATCGGTGAGCAGAAGCAACGCCTTGTCCCTATCGAAGGCACTGTTCCCAGGGCTGGCGCAACCAACGAAGGATGTTCTTTCCTTGAGCGTTGTTCTGAATCCTTCGCGCCGTGTCGAGGCGAACTCCCACCACTCAAGGAAGTGCAACTAGGTCACTGGGTGCGCTGCTGGCAGGTGCAATAATGTCGACACTTCTCAAGGTGGAGAATCTGCGCAAAGCCTTCAAGGTCAGCGCTAACCGTCCGGGAGCAACAAAACAATCGCTCAAGGCTGTGGATGGGGTTTCTTTCGAGATCAAAAGTGGCGAGACGCTCGGTCTGGTCGGCGAATCCGGCTGCGGCAAATCGACCACCGGCAAGCTCTTGCTGCGACTCATCGAACCGGACTCAGGCACAATTCAATTTGACGGCAGAGATGTCGCCGGCATGCGCCATCGAGAGTTGACAGCCATTCGTCGCGACATGCAGATGATTTTTCAGGACCCTTACTCGTCGCTCAACCCACGCATGCGAGTCGGCGAGATCATCGGCGAACCGCTGGTGGTCCACTCCCTCGCCAAAGGCCGCGCCATTAAAGAGCAAGCCCTGACGCTGATGCAGAAAGTCGGACTGGCTCCCGAACATTACGATCGCTACCCCCACGAATTTTCCGGTGGCCAGCGCCAGCGTATCGGCATTGCCCGAACCCTGGCTGTGCGGCCGCGCCTGATCGTTGCCGATGAGCCAGTTTCAGCACTCGATCTCTCCATCCAGGCGCAGATCGTCAACCTGCTGAAAGATTTACAAGAAGAATTCGGCCTGACATACCTCTTCATCTCCCACGACCTTGGCATTATCGAACATGTCTGTGAT
>JAAXQF010000230.1 GCA_012974435.1 Desulfuromonadales bacterium
TCGAACCAGCCCCTTCGATGAATCCTAAGGAAATATCCAGCTGAGGCCGAACCGAAGTTGCCAGTCGGCGGCACCATCCGGCCGGGCCACATTATAATAGGGTCCGATCATCATATCCAAGCCGTTGCCGTTGCTCATGTCAAAAGTCCGGCCGATGGAGAGGCCCAGCGGCACGGTCCAGGTGTCGTCGGAGTCGGCTTTCCAGTCCGCGCTGATCACAGCGTTGTAGGCCACGTACGCACCAGGGATGGATTCGAAATTGTAAAACAACATGGGCTGGATCATGGCGGAGTTGAAATCACCATCAAAAGACCAGAGGTTGCCCACAATACCGGCGAAGGCGATATTCTCTGTTATATTGCCCACGACGACAGCGGAAGCGCCAGCACCCCAATCGGGCCCCCGAAGGTCACTATCGGTATGGGTGGCAAGCGAAAATTGCGGACCAACGCCCCATTTCCAATTGCTTTTGGAATGGGGTGCTAAGAAAAACTGCAGCACGCTGTCCCCCAATCCCCAGACCCTGCTCGATCCGGAAGGCGTCGGGTCCCCATCTTCCCCCGTGATCCGTGTTTTCGTTCCCGGTTCGAGGCCCGTGATCGGAATAACGGCCCGGGGAAGGAAGGTAAAACCCTTATCCGGCAGATCGATTGCGTACACCGGCTGGATCTGAAACCCGTATGACGTACCTTCGTCATCACCGGTGTTCAAACCGATGGTGTTATCCGTCATTATGGCTTTGATGTTTGCCAGCGGGTCCTGGAGCTTCCGCGCCATCTCTGCAGCTCCGCCGCCTTTTTCTTCCGCCAGGGAAATGGTTGTGGGCGCTGCCAGAGCGATCAAAAGAAATAGTGATAGAATTTTTTTCCTCATAACTCTATTTTCTCTTGTTGATTTTGTTTTGAAACGTCAGATGCCTTGATTTTAGGTTTTTGATATTGGAATATGGGTTTTAAACCTATGGCGTTTTGTCAACAATATAGTTATTATGCCGGCGGCCTGCTAAACCCGCCACCCGACGGCGGTGCTCTCCATCGTTACGGGTACGCGACGCTATAAAAGGTGCTAAAGATCCTCTTGCATGCCAGCACCCGAAATATTTAATTACCCAAACACTGGGCATTTGCTGTTGGTTACCTGGGTGATCAAGATAATCATGATTTTTGCCATTCAAAGGCCCCGTTCAACCGTTCCCAGAAATCAGCTCCGAGAACATAAACAGAAATCACTATGCAGACAAAGGATCTCATGATCGCCGCCAATCCGCAGGGGAAGAGCGCCGTGCTTGGACCATTCCAGTGCATGTTTGATATCCCATTCCAGGGATTGATTATAGTCCATTGAGAACTTGTCAATATCGCCCCGGTCTATGAGCAGCTATCATTGCTCCTAGTTCATGGTGGCTAAGTCTTTTCAGTCCAGCCGACTTCAGCTTCACTGAGCGCCTGCCGCAATACCCTATTGTTCTTCGTGCCAGACCAGCGCTGCATGCAGGCGATCGACAAAACGGCCGCCCAGAACCCAGACACCGACAAAGAAGGCGACGACACTGGCGATGATCGTATAGACCATGGCGGTTGCTTCTTCGGCAAAGGTGACGCCTCCAACCCCGTCGGTCAGGTGACCTTCGCCGAGATAGAAAAAGCCGCCCACGATCCAGATCAGCACCAGCATCTGAAAGGCAAGGGCACCGCCAGCCAGGGCGATGCCCCAATTGTGGCGTGCCTTGCTGATCGGTTTGTCTGTCAGTTTCAACTTGCTGAACATCTGGTTCTTGACGCGCTTGAAACCTTCCTTGCCCAGAAGCGGGATGGAGGCAAACCAGACCAATTCACCGCCGATCACGATTCCGCCGATCAGCGCGGCGGTATCTGCCGCCGACAGGCCCAGAAGCGGGATAAGGATTGGGGTCAGCACCATCGAGAAGACCGGTAGGATGAACATTGCCATCCCGAGCTTGTAGCGCCAGCCGCCACCGGTGCTGCTCTCGGTTTTCGGGGTAGGGAAGTTTTCTTCAGCCATGGTAGTATCCTCGACTTTTCTTCGGGTTCGGAAAATCCCCGCCGGGCAGACCCGGCGGGGAATAGTGTTTTACGGCGCGGTTGCGAGATCCTTGTCGTCGATGTCGAAGTAGCTCAGCGGAGCCATACGGCGCAGGCCGTCTTTCTCGACCACCCACTGGTCCTCGATCCAGATCTGCTGATAGCCGTGCTTTTCACATTCGACGATCAGGGTCGGCTCGATGCAGAGCACCATGCCCTCTTCCAGCGGGACGTCATAGTCCTGCTTGTCGGCCGGGTTCATCTGGGGCATCTCGTCCATCTGGGCGCCGATGCCGTGGCCCAACATGACCAGCGGATAGCCCTTCTTGTCATGCGCTTCGATGAACTTCTCGACCATGGACGAGATCATCTGACCCGGTTTGATCGTGGTCATGATCTCATGGTAGTTGTAGATGTTCCATTCGTAGGCGTCACGCACCTTGGCCGAGGTATCGCCCAGGATACGGCAGCGGCCGTAGTCGGTGGTCACACCACCGAAAGCCATGAAGCCCAGGTCCGAGCTGATCACGTCACCTTCCTTGTAGGTCCGGCCCACCGGGGTCCAGGTCAGGCCCATCACGCCCGAGCCGGGTTCGAACCGGTAGGTCAAGTTCAGACAGTGCTGTTCCGAGCATTCCAGCAGGGCAAAGCGTTCGGCCATTTTCGAGGCCATGGTGAAGTCTTTCCAGCCGACCTCGGCCTCGGACATGGTGTCCCACAGGATCTTGTTGTGGACCTTACAGGCTTCTTCCATCAGCTCGATTTCTTCAACCGACTTGATCATCCGCTTCTTGGCCAGGTGGATGCCCATGCCGACGAATTCGGTATCGGGGACCAGCTTCTGCAACTCCTGCATCGCGAACAGGTCCGGCGTGCCGTCAAAGCCGATCCGCTTGGCGCCGCCATGGGTTGCAATGGCTTCGGCCACCATCTTCGCCCAGCGACGCGGCACCGACCGCAAGTAGGATTCCGACCCAGCCGAGCGCCAGTTATCCACCGACCAGACCGAGCCCGGCTTGCCCGGGTCATAGATGCCGCCCGGCGAATGCGGGTGGCTTTCCCCGAAGGCGTCGTTGACCATCGGCGACACAAGCGCGTTCTTCGAAATCAGGTAGCCGAAGCAGCTGTCCGATTCCGGGTGGAAGCGCGGCATCACGTCAAAAGCATAGCGCGTGTTGCCGTAGTCCCAGAGGTAAAGGAAATCCAGGTCGTGTTCCTTGATCAGGTCAAGAACGCGCTGGCTGCGATAGGCATAGATCGCGCGGATTTTTTCTTCTGAAACTAAGTATTCCATAGTCATTCTCCTTTAGTGCTAATGTAGACAGTAATAAAAAATTTGCATCTCATACCTTTTAGGCCTCATTGAAATAAATATTCATCTCCTGCTCGAGTTCGCTCAATAGCGTTTTTAATTCAACCAGGTCGGCCGACGAGATTGATACTTCCGGCGAACCGCACTGCTTAATCCGCTCAACGACCAATAAATAGTCGTCGCACAAGGAATGGAACGAGGCATTTTTTTGGTAAAGCCGTTCGATCGAGCTTGACCACTCTGGGAAATGATCTTTTATTGTGTTTAAGTTAACGTCCATTCTTGGCCTGTGCGATACGCTATAGGAACAACCTAAATCAAACTCGCAGCTTGAATAACAATTTACTATTGAATAATTGATCTTATTATAATATTTACAACGTGAGTCACTGTGAATCACTGTGACCCATGCCGATACTGTAGATTGGAATCGATATCTTAATGAATATTGACATTAAAGATGATGGACCGCCGAGTGACAGATAAAATCCAATCCAGGGCTGATAGATCCGCGCCATCCGCTGCTGCAATCAGGGCCCAATTGGAAAAAATTGTCGGTAGTCCGGATTTCCAGAATGCATCACGCCTCAGGGAATTTTTGCGTTTTGTGGTGAACGAAGGACTTGATGGCCGGGCCGATAACCTGAAAGCCTACACCATTGGGATAGAAGTCTTCGACCGGCCGGATAACTTCGATCCGATCACAGATACCATTGTCAGAGTCAATGCCGGCAAACTGCGCCGGGCACTGGAAAGATATTATTTAGGCCCAGGAAGACAGGATAAGATACTCATTTCGATCCCCAAGGGCCGGTACATTCCTGTGTTTCAAATCCAGGAATTCGAACAGACCCGGGGTGATGTTAATTCAGTCCAGTCGGCCTGTGATCCGCTCGACAGCACGAAACTGCCCACAATAGCGGTATTGCCCTTCAGAAAGGTTAGCCTTGAATCGTCCCGTGAGTTTATCATCAATGGCTTTGGTGAAGAACTGACCATGGCGCTGTCACGATTTAACGGTCTGAGGGTCATCGCCTACTATTCCACATCTGGAATCAAGCCGGAACAGTGCGGTCCGGACCAATTGTGTCGCATCCTCAGCACAACGTTTGTTATCACGGGAAGCATTTACCAAACCGCCGATAAGCTCCGCCTAAATGTTGAATTGGTACGCACTGACAACTCCCAACAAGTCTGGTCACATCGCTATGACCGCAATTTTACCGTCGACACCTTGTTTTCGATTAGGGATGACATCATTCAAAATATTGTGGCAGCAGTAGCCGATGATTACGGAATCATCCCGAAGATAATTGCAACTGCATCACGTGGAAAAACCGTGGACGAATTGGAGGCGTATGAAGCGGTGATGCGCTACCACCATTATGGCATCACCCTTGAATCTCAAGCCTATGAGGAAGCGCTGCAGGCATTAGAAAAGACCGTTGCCATCGATGCCGAATATGCTCTGGCCTGGGCGCTGCTGGGTATACTATATTTAGATGCCTTCACATTTTCCATGGTTGACCTGGACAATCCATTAGAAAGAGGCATGGAATCCGCCCGCAAAGCGATTTCGATAGACCCGTTTTGCCAGCATGCTTATTTTGGCATGTGCTATGCCCAATTGCTGCAGCGAAACGAAGAAGAGATCATTCGCAATGCCAAAAAAATCCTCGAACTAAATCCCAATGCCGGTTTTTTGGTAGGCACCGCCGGTTGGTTTTTAGCAATGGCAGGCCAATATGATGAAGGCTTTCGATTCATCGAACAAAGCATGCAGTTAAATCCATTCTTTCCTTCGTGGTTTCATTTTCCCTACTATTTGAATTCCTACTTGAACGGAAAATTCGGCGATGCTTTAAAAACTGTCAAAAAATTCGGATTGCCCGAGTTCTTCTGGAATCCGCTGATGCAAGCTGCGGCTTTGGGACAATTGGAAAGAATTACTGAAGCACAAGCTGCATTGCAGAGGCTAATATCATTGAAGCCCGATTTTCCTGAAAGAGCTCGTTTTTATATCAGCTGCTTTCTGATTAAAGATAAATGGGTCGATCTTACACTTGAGGGTCTGAAAAAGGCAGGATTAAAAGGGGTCTGACGTATACAACAAAACGGCTAAGGATCTTATTCATCAACTATAAACAACACCCGTGTCCGACTAAATCAATCTCGCATAGCCTTCGCATTGCGGATTTATAGTTTCATTGACATTCTTCAAATTTTGACCAATCCTCAGACACCAAAAATTTTTGGGCAAGTTTTCAAGGCTTCTGGTTGCATAATGCATCAGCTAATGTAATCAATTTTGGCTTGCCTAAGAGTGTGGGTTGCGTGCCTGCTCCTAAAATAGAGGAAATATATAGATTGCATAACAAAGTTTAAACGGGTTATGATTTTCCCGCCCATCGAGCTACCACAATATATAGTGGTACCGCCCACTGATTGTGAAATGAAGGATATAATTGGATATCACAATAAGCATCTAACGGGAAAAATTTCAAATTATACAGCCTTTTTTGAAAAATGCGAATATTTGCTATCTGCTATGTACATGAACTGTTGACAGGCCGTGAATTTTTGACATACTCATATTATATCTTTACATAGTTCGATAACCGTCGAATTAAATAGATTGGCAAGATACATGTACCAGATGATATGCACCAATTTTGGTAACATCGAAAAAGGTGAAATCTCATGGAAAGCAGACGAACATTTTTAAAAAAGAGTGCCTTAATAGGAGCAGCCGCAACTTTACCTGCAATACCCTCCGGCTGTACCATTAGTACAATAGAGGCAAACACTTCCATTGAACCCAGAAAAATCAACACGGCTGCCGTTGTCTGGTATAGCCAGACCGGTAATACCCAAAAATGTGGAAAAGTTCTCGCCAAAACTTTTGAAAAAACGGGGATCACGGTTATTAATGGAGAGGTGCGTGATGTCGATCGAATAAAAATTTCCGAGGTTGATCTCCTCGTGATTGGAGCCCCTGTTTTCTATTATGATATCCCGGATTTTGTAAAAGATTACATCCAATCGCTGCCTGACCTTAAAGGAACGCCGGTGGCTGCGTATGTTACCTTCGGAGGACCGGAAGGCAACCAGCACAACGCCGCCTGTTCTATCCTGGAGGGCCTAGTTCAAAAACAGGGTGTGCCGGTGGGCCTGAAAGCTTTTATGACTATCAGTTCCTATGCGCTTAATTTTAAAGCAAGTGATAAAGAAATCAGCCCCAAACCAAAAGCCATTTTACCGGATCAGAACACCTATAAAAATGTCCGTGCCTATGCCGAGTTTCTAAATTCCGAGGTTGAACAAGGGCACACTTCCGTTTTTAAGAAAACGCTGACCTCAAGAGAATTTTCCACTTATTTTGGACCTGAATGGTGGACGAAACTGTTGGTCGGCAATCATACTATTATCGAAGAGAAATGTGTGGGGTGTGGCACCTGTGTTGAAAAATGTCCGACCGATTCCATTGACCTGGATACATTTACCGTAAACACAGACAATTGTGTCCTGTGCTGCGGCTGCATTAATAACTGTGAATACCAGGCTGTGAATATGGAATATAGCAAAGAGAAAATTATTGGTTTTAAGGAATTTCTTAAAAAAAACAATCTGAAATTCGAGCTGCCAGTGGAACTTAGAACTTAATTCTGGGGCTTAAAAAGATTATGTTGCGACTGCGTGACGGATTGTGATGGAAATACGAAACTAGGGGGACAGACGGATTGATCCGTCCGGGCGGTCTGGTATCTCATGTACGGGAATTGGAGGGGCGATGGATCTCATCGTAACGGGAGTCGTAGCCGGAGTGTTGGGGACGTTGGTGATGGATTCTTTGAATCATCTCTTCGCCCGAACTGGGATGCTCTCGAAAATCGAAGTGGGGATGATTGGGAGAATGTCCGCGGGGTGGGCACGCGGGCGCTTCCGCTATCGCCATCCAGACGAAATGGAGTGCGTCCCAAATGAGATGGCTTATGGCTATTTCACGCATTACGCCATCGGAGTGGGGTTCGCGGTTCCCTTCGTGCTCGGTTGGGATCTCTTGGTCGGAGGGCCTGCGTCACCGGTATGGGCACTAGCCTATGGCGTCGCGACGACGGTAGCCTCCCTTTTCTTCGTTTTCCCTTCCATGGGGCTGGGTG
>JAAXQF010000559.1 GCA_012974435.1 Desulfuromonadales bacterium
TCGCCGTCGATCTGCGGCGTGCATCCCCGACTTTCGGGCGCTGGACGGGAGTTCTCCTTTCGGCAGAGAATAAGCGCCAATTCTGGGTGCCTGAGGGCTGCGCTCATGGTTTTCTGGTATTGAGCGAATCAGCAGATTTTCTCTACAAGACAACCGACTATTATGCGCCGCAACATGAGCGTTGTATCCGCTGGAACGATCCCGAGATCGGGATCGATTGGCCTTGGCAGGGTGAACCCGTCCTCTCAGGTAAAGATCAAGATGGCCTGCTGTTCGCTGAGGCTGAACATTTTTGAATTTAAAATGCTGGGAAGTTCCGCTCGATTGATGAGATCTTCAGGTCAGCGTTGTGGATGGAGTCGTCTATGAACGTTATCGCGACTGGCGCCGCTGGATTTAGCGGTTATCATGTTGCCCGCTATCTTTGTGAACGCGGTGATGATGTTGCCGGAATTGACAATCTGAACGATTACTATGATCCTGCCCTTGAGTTTGCCCGTCTCTGAAGGGCTGAAGTGGGGCGTCTATCTTGCCGCACAGACCGGAGTGCGTTATGACCCACATGTCTACGTCGAGCATAATCTGGGCGGACTCTGTAATATCCTGGAAGTCCGCCGCCATTACAGCATTCAGCACCTAGGAGGCTATCCGACAATAAGGGCCGAAGCGAAAATCCAGAAGTTTGAGAACAGATTTTGGCTCGTTTGAGAGCTCATAGCTGTAGCTATGGGCCGAAAAGGAGCTGAAATATGGGCCAAACAGCTAGATTTGCAGCCGGTCATGGATTGTCGGACAGCCTCCTAATCTACGCTTCATCTTCTTCGGTTTATGGCGCGAAGACGTGCATGCCGTTTTCGGTACATCATAACGTTGATTATCCGGTCTGTACGCTGCGAGCAAAAAGGCCAACGAATTGCTGGCGCACACCTACAGCCATCTCTACCGTCTGCCGACCACTGACCTGCGTTTCTTTACCGTCTATGGACCATGGAGCCGACCAGATATGGCACTGTTCCTGTTTACGAAAGCTATCCTCAGGGGGCAGCCATCCAGCTATTCAACCATGGAACAATGCAGCGTGATTAGGATATTGTCGATGGTGTTGTCTGGGTGCTGGATCGGGGCGCCGAGTCGAATTCGGAGTGGTTCGGCGATCAAACTGATCCAGGAACAAGCAAGGCACCCTATCGGTTTTACAATATCGGCAATAATCAGCCGGTTGATTTGATGAGGTTGATTTCTTGTCATGAAAAGTCCCTGGGTAAATTGGCCGAAAAGGAATTGATACCGAATCAACCCGGAGATATACCCGCAACATATTCGGATGTCGATGTCTTGGTCCGAGATGTTGGTTTTAAGCCTGAGCCCTCGATAGGGGATGGGGTGACCAAATTTGTCTCATGGTATCACTGTATAATTCACGATTTAAAGAAAGATCTGTTCCCCTCTAACTCTGATATGTTACCGATGTGACCATAGAGATAATCAGCCTGTTCCTCGGTGCCGGCGGGGCATTTTTTATTTCCAAATATGCACATCGGATCGGTTTGGTCGATGTGCCGAATGGACGAAGTTCTCATGACCAGCCAACGCCGCGCGGCGGTGGATTCGGATTGCTGCTGGTACTCTTTTTTGTCGTATATACCACTTCGATTCCGCTGTCTTTCTGGGGGCCTGGTGTAGCTCTCGCCGTTCTCAGCCTTTACGATGACCGCTTTGGTGTCTCTGCGAGAATAAAACTTTTGTTACAGTTTGGTGCCGCTACGATCTTTGTGAGCGGAATCCTCATACCATACCCCTTTCCTGGCGGCCTGATTATATTCCCCATTTGGTTGATATTTGTTGTTGGTACGACAAATTTCTATAATTTTATGGACGGCATTAATGGTATGGCAGGACTCTCTGGCGTTGTCGCTTTTGGTATGTTGGCGATATTTATAGGGGATCACCTACCGGGAAACAATTTTTATACTATAGCTATTGCGATTATGGCCGCATGCGTTGGATTTGTGCCCTTCAACCTGCCGCAGGCCAGAGTCTTCATGGGGGATGTCGGCAGTGTTTTGTTGGGTTTTTTGTTTTCAGCCATGGTTGTCTGTCTCTCCAGCAACCTGGCCGATTTTCTCTGTCTTGCAAGCTTTTTAATGCCGTTTTATGCCGATTGTTTGAGTACCCTATACATCCGCTGGCGAGATGGGGAGCAACTTACCAGGGCGCATCGGCGCCACCTCTATCAGTTGCTGTGCAATGAGTTGGGATTTCCGCACTGGCAAATTTCATGTGGATATGCACTGCTGCAATGCCTTGTTGCCGTATTGATGCTGATTTTTTATTCACAGGGGCTGTTATGGCAGCTGGGCTGGTTATTTATCTGCTCGTTGTTATTTATTGTTTTAGGCCATAAAATTCGGAATTATGCAAAGCAGAGATAATATCGTATTGGTCGGTGATGTTTGAATAGTATGACTTAGGCGCACTGCTGACCCACAGTTTTAAATGAGCGACAACTGCCTGTCGCATAACGGTTTTCTTCTGTTCGGCGGAGCGAACAACTCCATGAAAACGCGCCTTTCAAACAGATTTAACAGTAATAATCGCAACATCTGCTGCATGGAGTGTCCAAGTTTCGACTGAAACTTCAGAAACGCCAGCACCAGATAGGCACACAGGGCGATCCAGAGTTGAGTCATCACAGCATTGCGTGATGTCCCCAGAAAACTCTTCACGCGCCGATTTTGCTTGATCCACTTAAAGAACAGCTCGATCTGCCAACGCTCTTTGTAAAATTCGGCGACCGTTGCTGCCGGGATATCGAGCGCATTGGTCAGAAACTCACAGGTGATATCGATCTCCGCATCCAGATACACAACCTTGCGGTAAGTACCGGTGACACCCTTGAGTTGAATCTGCTGATCTTGCAGAACACCGGGGCTTTTACGTCCCCTGCGCTTCGGGCCGGGAATCGTCACGGCGTTGCGCTTGAGTCAGGTAACAAAGCAGATATCCTCTTCGCAGAGTTCCTGGTACCAAGCGTAATCGGTGTAACCACGGTCGAAAACAACCGATGAGTCCTTGGGCAGCTCCAGCTCTCTGGCCATGTTGATTTCATGCTCCTGGCCTTCGGTCAGATCGACAAACGCTGGCAGGTAGCCATCGGCATCCAGTCCGATATGGAGCTTCTCTGCCCCCCTGCTCTTGCGGTACTTGGCCCAAGGTAAGAGCGACAAGGTCAGGTCAATCATCGAGGCATCAAGCAGGTAGGGCTTCTCTTTGGATTTGAACCGCTTTGTCGGAGCAAGCCCTTGGCAGCGAACCCGCAACCGCTGAAACAACGCCTCGTACCTCTGGTGTGGTTGGATTTCGTTGGCTCGGGCCAAAGTTGAGCGGCCAAACGGCTTAATCCCGAGGTGATAAAGCTTGCCAGCCTGGGCGGACATGTTTTCTGCGATATCCCGCAAACTGTCACGGCCGGTTAATTGAGCGGTCAGAAGGGCAACAAACTGCGTCCAGCGAGAGAATGAGCGGAATTTCTGACCGGCGTAATGTTTGTTCGCCAGAGCTTGAAATTCATGTCTCGGGAAAATACGCACTATTTGAGAAAGAACGGTTCTACAATGTGGCATGGCTTTGAACCCCTCGGTGTTGTTGTGTTTTTTGGTGGAATCATTATAACACCAACGGGTTCCGAGCCTTCTATTTATTGATCAAACTGTGGGACAGCAGTGTGTCAGCTCTATAAGAGCCAATACTCTCTTACCGAATATCGCTGTCGGTTGTACTATCATTCTGAATTGTGCCGCGTTTGACCTGATCAGACAAATGCACCCTCCTCGTAAACTGCCCCCCTCGACGGCAAGCCAATTAGTGCAGACTAATTATGTGGTTGAATTTAGCCAGAAATGACTTGACAGTACAAGTTTAGTCTGTGATTATCCGCCATCACGCAATTGATATCGCCTAAGGAGCCAGGTCGTAAATGAAGAATTTTTTTAAAGAATGGCGCCCCTATTTATTCTATGGGGCATTTTTTAGTATGTTCATAAATGTGCTGCAGTTAACTTTCCCGATCTACATGCTCCAAATCTATGATCGGGTTCTCTCCAGCTATAGCATGCCGACTCTCTATGTTCTCACCTTGGCCGCAGTCACGGCCATGATTGTGATGGCGACCCTTGAGTTTATTCGTTCACGTTTACTGGTCAGGTGTGGTGTTGCAATTGATCAGGCTCTAAGTCGTGACGTCCTTGATGAGTTGCTAAAAAAATCTGCTCTGACCGGAATGCAGCCCAATCAGGCTAGTCTGCGTGATGTCAATCTATTGCGGAATTTTTTTGGTGGAAACGCTATCTTCGCGCTGTTTGATATCCCTTGGACCCCGTTGTTTCTAGCGGTCATTTACCTTCTTCACCCTTTGCTCGGCATGGTTGCAACAGCTGGAGCCGTGGCGTTGGTCATTCTAGCCCTGATCAATGAGAAGGTCAGCCGCAAACCACTGGAAGCTGCAAATGTAGCCAATGGTTTTTCCAGCAAGTTTGTTGAAACTGCCCGGCGTAATGCACAAGCCGTCCGTAGTATGGGGATGGTCGCGGGGGTAACAAATCGTTGGCAAGATTTCAACGACACTGTCATGAAGTTGCAGACTCAAGCAAGCCGAAAATCTGGATTAATTAATTCAATCTCTGGCTGGATACGCCAATCGATGCAGGTTTTTATTTACGGTGTAGGTGCATGGTTGACCCTCGAGGGAGAATCCACCGCTGGTATCATGATTGCGGCATCCATTATTATGGGTCGTGCGTTGGGACCGGTTCAGTTGGGGATCGGTTCCTGGAAACATATGATCGAGGCACGTGGAGCATGGGGACGGCTCAATGAGACCTTTTCCTGCCGAGTTCAGGATGAAAGCATGGATCTTCCTGAACCGAAAGGACAGTTAGCGGCGGAACATGTAACCTTTGCCATCAAGCAGACGATCATTCTGCGTGATATCAATTTCTCCCTGGAACCTGGTGAATCCTTGGGTTTGATCGGTCCCTCCGGTGCCGGAAAGTCGACGCTCTGTCGCTTGTTGCTTGGCCTTTGGCCGGCGAATAGTGGGGCAGTGCGGCTGGATGGTGCTGATATCTTCAGCTGGGACCAGGAAAAACTTGGTCCTCATATTGGCTACCTCCCCCAGGATGTTGAACTGTTTACCGGGACCGTTGCTGATAATATTGCCCGGCTGGAGGAGGTTGGGTCGGAAAAGGTGGTCACCGCCGCAAAGCTGGCGGGCGTCCATGAACTGATACTTACCTTTCCAGAAGGTTATGACACTCGCATCGGTGACGGGGGAGTTGTGCTTTCCGGTGGTCAACGACAGCGCCTAGGGTTGGCTCGTGCCCTATACGGCAATCCCAAGCTGGTTGTTCTTGATGAACCAAACTCTAATCTTGATGATGAAGGGGAGCAGGCGTTGCTCGCTTCCTGGCCACTATTGAAAGCGAATGGCACGACTCTGGTCGTTGTTTCACACAAGCCCGGCTTGTTGGCAGGGGTGGATAAAATCCTCATGCTTAAAGCAGGGCAAGTCGCTATGTTTGGCCCGCGTGATGCCGTATTCAAAAAACTTATGGAAGCTAAGCCTCAGCAACAAGCTGCCCTTGGTTAGGTTCAGCCCTAATTTATGATCAGGGAACTGATCTCACATATGATGGAACCCTATATATGAATGAAAATAAAACCGGTAATCTGTTTCAGCGCATTTTTCGACAAAATCGGATCAGCAAAGAGGATTATGCACAAATAGAGGATGCCAATAGTCCACCACCCAAATTGAATGTCCGGTTTGCTGAAAGCAAACATATTATTCGCGCAGGGCTGATTGTTGTCGGTTTGTTTTTCGGTTTTGGAGGCCTTTGGGCGACCTTCGCCGAGCTCAGCGGGGCTGTAATCGCAAGTGGCGAGGTGCGGGTCGATACTGAGCGCAAGACGGTTCAGCATCTTGAGGGTGGGATTGTCCGTAAAATTCTCGTTCGCAATGGTGATCAAGTTGAGTTAGGTCAACCCTTGCTGGTACTTGATAGTAGTCAGATCGTCGCTGCTACAGATCAGATATTGTTGCAACTTGCAGCAACCCGGATTGACGAAGTGCGTTTGAATGCCGAGCGCGAACTCCTGCCTGGTCTGAAGTTACTGAAGAATGACGATTCCATTCCTCAGGAGAAGTTTTCTGAAATGCTTTCTTCAGCTCAAAAGGTTTTCAACTCAGGGCGGCTCGCCTTAGAAAATCAGTCTTCCCTGTTAAAAAAGCAGATGAATCAGATAGACGAACAGATCCAAAGTATCGAAGATCGCTTGATTGCTGGGCAGTTGGTAAGTGACACCTTACAGGAAGAGCTTGATGCCAAGCTGGTTCTTTTTAAAGATAAATTTATAGACAAAACCAGAATTCTTGAGCTTCGTCGAGCTTTGGCTGATCGTCAAGGGACCCAGGCTCAGTTGCGTGGCTCTAAGGCTGAAATGGGGGAACGGATAGCTGAGTTTGAGCTGCGCATAGATTCCCTTGAATCTGAATATCGACAGAAGGCCATAACCCGCCTGGCCGAAGTTCAACAGATATTCTTTTCCTTGCAGCAGAAGCTGCTCCCGCTTCAGGATGCTCGTCGTCGCCTCGTTGTGACCGCACCGGTCAGTGGTGAGGTCGTTGCCCTGCAGGTTCATTCTGAAGGTGGTGTCATCCAGGCAGGACAGTCGCTACTAGATATTGTCCCCAAGGACAGTCCGTTAATTGTCGAGAATCACATCATGGTTTCCGACATCACTCATATAAAGATTGGCCAGATTGCGGATGTCCAGTTGTTGGCTTTTTCTTCACGAACTGTTCCCAAGATCAGTGGCAAGGTTGTGTATATTTCTGCTGACCGTATCTTGCAAAGAACTGCTTATGGAGAACAGCCTACCTATGTTGTCCATGTTGAACTCGATAAGCAGGAACTGATCGATAATGATCTTTATCTGACCGCGGGAATGCCGACAGCTACCTTTATCCGCACTAGTTCCAGAACGGTTTTAGATTATGCATTAGAGCCGATCATGGCGAACTTTGACCGTGCTCTGCGCGAAAATTAAGCGGGATAAAGATGATGCGAAAAAATATTTTCTTTTTGATCTGTTTGCTGCTTACCCCAGCGATGGTTTGTTCCGAGGTGTTAACTCTAGATCAATGCCTAGAGCGGGGACTTGAATTAAATCCTCAGATCCAAGCTGATCTTCTGGCGATCGACGAAGCACAAGAAGGTGTTCATGAAGCTTGGGGGGCTTTTTTCCCAACTTTGAGTATAGACTACGGTTATACCCAGCTAGAGAACACTGGCGATATTGGCGGAGACAATGATTACCTAAGCCAGCAGAGCGATAATTTGACGGCACGATTGTCGCAGCCCTTATTCACTGGGTTTTCTGGACTAGCAGGGGTGAAAAGAGCCCGTGAATCCCGCTCTTACCGGGAGCATGAGCTTCGACTTATGCGGCTGCAACTGGTGCGTGCAATTCGTTCCCACTTTTATGATATTTTACAGGCGGAACAAATCGTTGGCAAGTGGACTGAATCGGTCAAGCGACTAAAGAATCAACAGCAGATTGCTGAGGCTTGGGTCGCGCAAGAATTGGCTCCAAGGTCGCGCTTATTAGCGATTGCCGTTGAGCTGTCTTATGCCGAGCAGCAGTTAGCCAGCGCCGAAGCGAATATGCTTATCGGCAAAGCAATGCTCACTGAAATGATTGCTTTACCGGCGACCGAAGAACTGACCATTGTGGGGAACTTGCAGTCCTTTTCTCTCCCGAGTTGTGATTCGGTTGATGTCTGTATGGAGCAGGCATTGCAACAGCACCCCGAGATTAAACTTGCTGATCTTAATATCGCCCTGGCTCGAAAAGACCTCACGATGGTCCGGGCTCGTAATTTACCCCGTGTTTCATTAGATGCCAGCTGGGTTGATTATCAACGTGAATATGATAATTCAAGCGTATCGCAGGAAAATCGGGATTATTACACTCTGGCCCTCAATGTGAGTATGCGACCTTTTCAAGGTGGGAAAACTTTTTTTGCTTATCGCAAGCAGAAGTTGGCTATTCAGCGACTTGAACGGGAACGCAGCCAGAGGGGAAATGCTATTATTTCCGCGGTCAAATCCAGATATCATCAACTTGTAGCTGGAGACAGTCGCCTGAAAAGTGCCACCCGTGGAGTTGATGAAGCGCGTGAAGCTTATCTTTTTGCCGATCGTTCGGTAAATCTTGGAATCAGCTCTCTGGATGACCTTCTTGGTGCCGAATTACGTCTTACTCAGGCCGAAATAAACAAAATCCAAGCTGAACACGCTCTGCAACAAGCCAGGGTTCAGCTTGAGTATGCCGTAGGAATTCATAACTAACTCCCTCGCGATTTTTACTGAAATATTCAGATCAATCCACTGAGTCCGTGTATGTTGATTCTGCTATTTCATTTTTCTAGCAATATTACAGGTACTGTTTGTAGCCCTCATACAGGTAAATGATTGATGTTGTCGGCTGTTGCTTGTTCATCGATCGGGTATTTGTGAAAACTATCGACAGGGCCATCATAGTCGACTGCTGACTTATTCCTGTGTTCAGTCACAGGACAAGAGAAAAGATTCCTGAATGCAATTTTATTCGATTTCTCCCAGTGAAATTTTTCTTTGCCTTTGGCGTCATCGGCAGCTTATCTTCAGTTTGATTTGTCGCGAAGTGATGGGCCGTTATCGCGGGTCGATTCTTGGGATTCTTTGGTCTTTTTTCAATCCGGTCTTTATGCTGGCCGTCTATACTTTTGTTTTTAGTATTGTTTTCAAGGCGCGCTGGACTGAAGGAGATGAATCTAAGGCACAATTCGCTCTGGTCTTGTTCGCAGGGCTATTGATATTTAACCTGTTTGCCGAATGTGTTAACCGAGCCCCAACATTGATACTGTCCAACGTCAATTATGTGAAAAAAATTGTTTTCCCGCTCGAAATATTACCTTGGGTTGTATTTGGAGCGGCTTTGTTCCATGCATTGATAAGTCTATTGGTCTGGCTGGTTTTTTCTTTCTTTGTCGTCGGTGTCCCACATTTCAGTATTTTTTTGTTTCCTGTTGTACTTTTCCCTTTGACCCTTTTTATCATGGGTCTCTCTTGGTTTCTGGCTTCTTTGGGGGTTTATCTTAGAGATGTTTCTCAGCTTGTCGGTATTATTACTACCACTCTGATGTTTTTAACTCCGATCTTTTATCCGATCTCAGCGATTCCTGAAAAATACCATTATTTTATCTATAGCAATCCCCTTGCTTTTATTATTGAACAGGGTCGAGGGTTACTCATTTACGGGGTTTCGCTAGATTGGCTTAATTTTTCTGTGGTAACAGCAGCAAGTCTGTTGTTTGCTTGGCTCGGTTTTGCCTGGTTTCAAAAAACTCGCAAAGGATTTGCAGATGTTCTCTGAGCCCGTTATCAGCTTGAAAGGCCTCGCTAAGTGTTATCAGATTTATGATAACCCTCGTGCTCGCCTTTTTCAGTTTTTATTTCGTGGAAAAAGAAAGTATTTTCGTGAGTTTTGGGCTCTCAGAAATTTGTATCTCGATATTCTACCAGGTGAGGTTGTCGGGGTCGTTGGGAATAATGGCGCGGGCAAGTCAACACTTCTTCAGCTTGTTTGCGGGACTCTTGCACCAACTTGTGGAGAGGTCCTGGTCAAGGGGCGGGTTGCTGCGCTTCTGGAGCTTGGTGCTGGATTTAATCCTGAGTTCAGTGGTCGGGAAAATGCATATTTAAGTGCTGCGGTGTCTGGGATGAGTAAGGCCGTGATCCATGATCGGATGGATGATATTATTGACTTTTCCGGAATTCGTGATTTCATCGACCAACCAGTTAAAACATATTCTAGCGGTATGTATGTGCGTCTGGCCTTTTCTGTAGCGATTAATGTTGATCCGGACATTCTTGTTATCGATGAAGCCCTTTCTGTCGGTGATGGTGATTTTTCTAGGCGTTCTTTCGATAAAATAATGGCGTTGAAAGCACAGGGTAAAACCATTCTGTTTTGTTCCCATTCCCTTTATCAGATTGATGCGATATGTAATCGAGCTGTTTGGCTCGATAATGGTGAGATCCGCTTAGCGGGAACTCCGGGTAAAGTTATTGAGGCGTATAGTGATTTTCTTAGCAGTCCTGCGCATGATGTCAGTATGAACCCTGAAGAGCCCTCATCGGGTATTCTCGTTACGCCTGGAGTTTCAAGAATTAAGGATGTTTCGCTCAGTGCGGATGGACAAATTTCAAAAAACGCTGAAATCATGAGTGGCGTTAGTGATATTAAGGTGAGTGTCCGTTTTACCTCTGATCCTCAGCGGCCCGCTCCTTCTGTCGGTATTTGTTTTGTTGGCAATGATGGCCGCGGAGTCACCAGTGCTGGTACCCATGTGGATGGTTACCTTCCTCCGCGGCAGGTTGATGGCAGTGGTGAAGCTACTGTGCTCTTTCCGAAGTTCGCTCTATTGAGAGGGACTTATCGGTTGGATGTTTATCTTTTCTGCGAGTCAGGGATACATGTTTACGACAGTGCTTTAACGGCTGCAGAGATCAATGTTAATCAGGATACCGTCGAGGTTGGCGTGGTAACGCTTCCTCATTCATGGGAGTCAGAACATGTGGGATAACAGGAAACAGTTATCACAATTTAAAAAGTGGCTGCGTTATCGATTCACATATCAGACCCTCGCAACCCTACCCTATGCCCCCGCTTATGCGCAGGTTTCAAAACTTGACAATCTCATGTTTGATGAAATGCAGGATTCGCGTTCTGCGTATGAGGATCAGCTGAAGAACTTTCTCCCGTTTTTGCAAGTTGATTCGGCAAAACTGGAGCATTATCTACAACTGCAGTCACGTTTGCGTTCCCGCGGTGAACTCGATGCTATCTGGCCCCATCGGAAGGGGCGACGGAACCCTCAGGATTTCTGCCAATTTCACACTGAAGATTTTGTTGCAGAACTCAAGAACTCTGGGGACGGCGTTATCATCGTTATGGGCCATTATGGACGTCCCACCAGGTTGCTGCATTATCTTGCACTCTTAGGTGTTCAGACCGGACTGCTGACCCAGACGTTTGATCCGAATTTGATAAATCTTGATCGGCAAGAGATGACCTTCCGGATGCTTGGTATGAATAATCTGTTGGGAATGACAGGTGGCCCCTGGTTCACTTTGCAGGCAGCAATGAATCCTTTGTATCGGGCATTGAAATCTGGTCAGTGGATTGTGATTATGTGTGATCTCTTTGAGCCTGCGGCAAAAGCGCAGTTGGAAATGCCTTTTATGGGGGGTAAATTTTTAGCTCCTAGTGGCATCCCGCGTCTTGCCAGAAAAACTGGTGCGCGATTAGTCTACGGTGTCGGCAAGGAAGATCTGTCAGGTGCAGTTCATCTTTCGTTGAAGCCTTTGCCAGAGGATCCAGAATTGGGTTTAATAAGTGCTTTTTCCGAGTTGGAAAAAGATGTCTGTGAATATCCTTGGCAGTGGCATCACTGGCACGTAATGCGCGAAGCCTGGCAGCGGAATGAATGTCCAGTGTTATCTCCTGAATGATTTCTTGATTGGCAGATGATGGAGAGCTTCAGGAGATTTCTATCCATTTAACCCAAAGGTTCTCGTGGAAGTTGTCAGCTTGGATTTTCACCTTCGGGGTGGATAGTTCAGGGTAATACATTATTAAGTTTGCAGTAGGCTGCATCCTGCTGAGATGAGAAATGGTTATATAGAACGATGAATGATATTGATTTTCTGGACGAGTCTGTTCTGTTCCAACCGGGGCGACTGGTGGAGCCTGGTTCTTGGGTCGGGCATATTCCCTTTGGATCCTGGATCGTTGCGCAATTGCACCCTCGATTGCTGGTTGAGCTTGGCACCCATACCGGAAACTCCTATTTTGCCTTTTGCCAGAGTGTCGCTGTTCAGAAATTGGCAACTAAATGTTGCGCGGTAGATACCTGGCAGGGGGATGAGCAGGCTGGGTTTTATGCCGAGGAGGTCTATTCATCTGTCAGTCTGCAGAATGATAAGTTATACAAAAGCTTTTCCTCATTGTTGCGGATGACGTTTGATGAAGCCGTTGTTCAATTTGAGGATGGTTCCATTGATCTGCTGCATATTGACGGGCTCCATACCTATGAAGCGGTACGGCATGATTTTGAAACGTGGAAAGCGAAACTTTCAAACCGATCCGTAGTGTTGTTTCATGATATCAGCGTTCGGAATGCAGGTTTTGGAGTATGGAAACTCTGGGAAGAGTTATCTGCCGAATATCCACATATTGACTTTACACACTCTCACGGCTTGGGTGTGCTCTTTGTTGGGGAGGAACAACCTCTGTTCGTTCAATCGCTGCTCAGGCAGTGGTTGATACCTTCTGTTCAGGAATCCATCCGTCTTTTTTTTAAGCAGTTGGGACGGGGGATCGATTTTGAACTGACGAACAACCGATTAATTGCGGTTGAAAATGATCTCCAGGCATTATTGGTTGATCGTCAAGAACAGATATCTGCGCTGCATTTGACGGTTGGTTCGCGCGATCGCCGCGTTGAAGAACTTCTTCTGGCTATTAGCGGTTTACAACAGCAGACCATCGAAAAGGACCAACTGAATTCAGAGCTGAAGACTGAGGAGGCTGGCCTGAAGACCGAGGTGGCTGGCCTGAAGACTGAGGTGGCTGGCCTGAAGACTGAGGTGGCTGGCCTGAAGAATGAACTCGCTGAATCGAAGACTGAACTAGCCAGAAAAAATAAAGAGTTGGCAGCTATTTTGGGTTCAAAAAGCTGGAAAATCACACGGCCGCTTCGTCTTTCCCGGCAGGGCGTAGATGCGATCTTGCATCGTTTCTGGCGGCGTATCCCCCTTTCTTTTCAGGGTAAGCAGCGAATTAAATGTTTTCTGTTTAGACGCCTGCCATCTTTGTTCAGTTGGAGCCAGGCGTATAGAATATGGTCCCGTGATAATGTCAGCACTAGTCACTCTCATTTGTGTGAAAGTTTGGCCGCAACGGAACAATTTGCAGGGGAGCCCGATGTTGTTTCCGTAGATCGATATGTTCCCTTACTCGAAACGAAAGCTCCTACCGAAGTCCCTGTAAAGGTGATTGCTTTTTATCTGCCCCAATTTCATCCTATTCCAGAAAACGATGCCTGGTGGGGAGTGGGGTTTACCGAATGGAAAAATGTCAAGCCCGCGGTCCCTCATTTTGAAGGACATTATCAGCCACATGTCCCTGGGGAGTTGGGTTATTACGATCTGCTGGATTCAACTGTGCAACAGCGCCAGGTAGAGCTCGCTAAACTCTATGGAGTCGGTGGGTTTTGTTTTTATTTTTATTGGTTTGCCGGTAAGCGTCTGCTTGAGCAGCCAATTGAGGCCTATCTTGGAAATCAGGAGCTTGATCTGCCCTTTTGCCTTTGTTGGGCCAACGAAAATTGGAGTCGCCGCTGGGATGGCCTGGATCAGGAAATCCTGATTGCCCAGCAGCATTCACCTGAAGATGATCTGGCATTTATTGCTCATGTCGCTCAGTACATGCGCGATGAACGCTACATTCGTATCAATGGACGACCATTGCTCGTTGTTTATTGGCCAGGACAGTTGCCTTCGCCGAAGGCAACTGCTAATCGCTGGCGCCAATGGTGTCGCGATAATGGCTTGGGAGAAATCTATCTTGCCTATACCCAGTCGTTCGAAGCAACAAACCCTGAGAAGTATGGTTTTGATGCTGCGGTAGAGTTTCCGCCTAATAATATGGGTCCCCCTGAAATAACCACCACCGTTGATCCGTTGTCTGATGATTATGCGGGAATTGTTTATGATTGGCGACATTTTCTGAAGCACTCTCAAAATTATCAAAAGCCGAATTATAAGTTGTTTCGTGGTTGTTGCCCATCCTGGGATAATACTGCCAGAAGAAAAAGCCGTGGGACGGTTTTTCTGCACAGCTCACCTCAAGGTTATCAGGAGTGGCTTTCCAACGCCGTTGAAGATACCTGTGAACGTTTCGCTAATGTTGATGAGCGGTTGGTATTTGTTAATGCCTGGAACGAGTGGGCAGAAGGGGCCCATCTTGAGCCGGACCAAAAGAACGGTTATGCCTGGCTCGATGCCACCCGTAAGGCGTTGGTGGGGACAACGGAAGCAGACAGTCAGAGAAAAATTATTGTTGTCTCTCATGACGCCCATCCTCATGGCGCTCAGTATCTGGCACTGGGGATGGTCCGCTCGTTGAGCCAGGATCTTGGATTGGAAGTGGAGGTTGTTCTGCTTGGCGCCGGTCGTTTAAAAGGCGAATTTGCCGCACTGGCACCTATCCATGATCTGAGTTCTGCAGTTGAAGGCAGCAAAGAGGTGGAGACGCTCGCTCGCGATCTTTCTCGCCGTGGTTTTGTTCGGGCGATTGTTAATACCGTCGTTTCTGGTTGGGTGGCTCCCTTGTTCCGTCGTGCCGGGATTAATAGTACCTGCCTTATTCATGAGTTGCCGGGGGTTATCCGTCAGTTTGATCTACAGTCACAGGCGACCATGATTGCCGAATCTGCTGATACCGTCGTCTTCCCGTCTTCGATCGTTGCCGAAGGGTTTGCCCAGTTTGCTGAGATTGAACCTGCTCGGCAGGTGATTAGACCTCAGGGCCTCTATCGTCGTAACCGCTGGCGCTACAAACAGCAGGCAGCCAAACTCGAGATTCAACGGCGCCATGGATTACCGGCCGATGGGCAGCTGGTCCTTGCTGTCGGTTATGCCGATCAGCGCAAGGGGGTTGACCTTTTTGTCGAGACTGCGCTGAGGATTTTGGCCAATCGTTCCGATGTTGATTTTATTTGGGTTGGACATTGGGAGGAACAGATGCAGGCACAGGTTGAACTGCGGCTGAAGGACGAACCCCTCCGTGAGCGTCTGCACTTTGTCGGCTACGATCCTGATACGGCCATCTACCATGCTGCTTCGGACGTCTATGCTTTGACTTCGCGCGAGGACCCCTTTCCAAATGTGGTTCTTGAATCGTTCGATGTTGCAGTTCCGGTGGTTGCCTTTGCCAAAACCGGCGGGGCGGCAGTACTTGTTGAGCAAACTGGCGGGCTGGTAGTTGCGGAGCTTGATCCCGATTGTTTTGCTGAAGCAATTATTCGTCTTCTGGATGATGTGGCATTATCTGATAAATTGGGAACAGAGGGTCAGCAGCTGGTAGATCAGCAATATTCTTTCCGGACCTACCTTTTCGATCTGTGCCGAATGCTTGGTCTTGATCTGCCCAGGGTCACCGTGGTTGTGCCCAATTGGAATTATGCTCAGTATATCGAACAGCGCCTTGATTCTATCCGCCAACAGTCGATCCCTTTTTACGAACTGATTCTGCTTGACGATGCTTCGGATGATGACAGTCGGCAAAAGATGGAGCAGTGGCTGGTTGATACCCAAACGGAAGCAAGATTGATTGTCAATTCAGAGAACTCCGGCAATGTCTTTGCCCAGTGGCAAAAAGGCATTACTCTTGCGCGCGGTGATTATCTTTGGATCGCAGAGGCGGATGATCTGGCTGATCCTGAATTTCTTGCCACCGTTTTGCCTCAGTTGCAGTCTAAAGAGACGGTGTTAAGTTACTGTGAAAGTGCCCAGATCGATGAACAGGGAAATGTCCTTGCCCCCAATTACCGCTCTTATCTGGAACCCTTGGCCCCGCGTAACTGGCTGTCCGCATATCGAGCTGATGGCGTTGATGAAATTCGTTCTGCTCTTGCAGTGTTGAATACTATTCCGAATGTCAGTGCGGTTCTGTTCGACCGTGCAAGGCTAGCCGAGGTCTTTAAGCGCAACTTTGCTGAGATCCTGAGCTTTCAAAGGGCTGGCGACTGGTTCGTCTATCTGCGGATTCTGGGATATGGAAAGATTGCATTTTCACCAAAGCCAGCCAACCAGCACCGACGTCATTCCGGGAGCGTTATCGCTGCAGGTTCTGCCCAGGCTCTGTGTGATGAAATTGCTGCAATTCAAAAATTGATCGCCAGCGAATATGAGCTGGAGGCGGAGATAAAGGCCAAGGCCAATGCCTACCTTCTGTCACTGCATGAACAGTTTAACCTGAATCAGGTTCCCGCTAACTCGTGAAGGAGGCCACATGATACAGTTTTTGTCGAAATTGGTAGGGGGGACATCTTGTCAGCCTCAGGTGCCCTCTCTGGACCAAGAAGAGTGGTTCGATTTAATGGTGCGCAGCCTCACCCTGTCAGGCTTGAAATCTGCTAGAGGGGATGTTCTCCCCGATTTTCCGGAAGCCAGCCTGCAGTACAATACAACCGGTCTTGATGGAGTCGCTGCCCTGCGGCAGGCATTCTGTTTTTATCAGGATGTGATCAACGGAATCGTTGACAGTGGCGGTTGTTTAGCGCAAAGAGATCGAGTGCTCGACTTTGGGGTTGGCTGGGGACGAATCAGCCGCTTTTTTCTCAATGATGTCGCACTCAAAAATATCTATGGGATCGATGTGGACCCCGAATTTGTCAGCCTGTGTAAGTCTTTGTTCAAATCAAAGAATTTTCATCTCTGTGAGCCGCTGCCACCAACCCGCCTGAAGCCAAACAGTTTTGACCTGATTACCGCCTATTCGGTTTATTCACATTTGTCAGAAGAGGCCTGTACTGCCTGGCTTGGTGAATTTGCGCGGTTATTGAAACCGGGCGGCTATTTCGCCTTCACTACGCGGCATGAATCATTTTTCAGTTACCTGGAGCTGTTGCGGGATAATCGAGAGCAGTACGAAGGATACTCCAGGGCATTGGGTGAATTGTTCCCAGATATTAATGAAGCTCGCTCAAGCTATGCGCGTGGCGAGCTGGTGCATTCTTCTTCAAAGGGAGTCTGCGGTGGCGGGGTTCGTGATGAAAGTTTTTATGGAGAAACCTTTATTCCTGTCGAATATGTTGAACGCCACTTTACTGAAAACTTTGAAATAGTCAGTCATGCATTCGACAGCAATCGCTACGATCAGGCCCTGTATCTGATGCGAAAGAGGTAGATAGAAATGCAGATGAATGAATTGCGGAACTGCCTTGTTCTTGGTGCCGCCGGATTTATCGGTCGACACCTTTGTCAGGCTTTGTGTGCGGCCGGACATTCCGTTAAGGGTTTTGATCGTCTCCCCTTGGGCGGAGCTGATGCTTGGCCAGAAATCTCAGGCGTCAATTGGTGTGCAGGTGATTTTTTGAATCAGAATGACCTTCGTTCTGCTCTTAGCGGTGTTGATGTCGTCTTTCATCTCGTTAGTTCGACTGTACCGAAAACTTCAAATGAACACCCCGCCATTGACCTGCAGGAAAATGTCGCAGCGACCCTTGGGCTACTCGATCAAATTATTCGTCTGCCAACTCCTCCTCGTTTGATCTTTCTGTCTTCGGGGGGAACCGTCTATGGTGTTCCTCAGGTGATTCCGATCAGTGAAACCCATCCGACTGAGCCTTTGTGTGCTTACGGGGTCGGTAAGTTGAGCATAGAAAAATATATAGCGCTATACCACCATCTGCATGGCATTGATTACTGCATATTGAGGCTGGCAAATCCCTACGGCGAATTCCAGAGTGGGCGTAATGGCCAGGGGGTCATCCCCGTTTTTCTGTCACGCGCGCTGAAAAACGAAACTTTACAGATTTGGGGGGATGGGGAGGTTGTACGTGATTACTTCCATATTGATGATTTATCTCGTGCACTTGTGCGTGTTGTTCATTCCACTGGTTCCCAGCGATTTTTTAATATCGGAAGTGGTGAGGGGCATAGTCTAAATGATTTGATTGCTAAAATTCGTTGTTTGTTGCAGAAGGAAGTGCCTTGCCAGTATTTGTCAGCCCGCGCCTGTGATGTGCCTGTTAACGTCCTGGATATTCAGCGAGCTCATCAGCATTTAGGCTGGAAACCGTTAATTTCGCTTGATGATGGACTGTTGCGGACTCTCGCTTGGCTGAAGGCCCTGTAGCCACCACTTATGTATACTAAGTAAGTTTCAGCGGGTGCAGTGATAAAGTTGCACCTGGTCAATTTTGGTAAAAACTATCATTTGAACTCATATTAGGCAGTGTAACTTCTCCTCTGTAAATTCAATTCTTCACCCGGTGCTACCAGGGATTGGGTGTTGAAAAAGTGGGTCATTTCAGTTTCCATGTTGGTGAAGACCAAATCACTAACAAAAAGTTGGGAAACTGAAAAAGGTCTATCTCAGCATGGATGCTGAATAACGGCTGACTTGAATTTACCGAACAGATGTTGCTACATCTCATGTGCTGGAAACATAATAGAGTATGACCGACGAACGAACAATCATTTCAGCTGTAACATCCTTTCGCATGACGCAGAATGTTTTTGTGTTTGCGGGCTGGTTGGTGTTTGTCTTGTTGCTCTTGCTTCCTACTGTCTGCATTGCCGCTGATAAATCAGTTGCCGTTCTGTTGTCACGAGAAATTGCCCCATATGTATCGATGGTTAAAGGACTTGAGGCTGGACTTGGGCGCAAACCCGTGCAACGCTTCTTTCTCGATAAGCAGGGGCAGCCATTTACTTTAGGCGGTCCTGAGCTCTCCCTGAAGCCTGAGCTGTTCAGTGCACTGGTTGCAGTTGGACCAGAGGCCTTGGCCCACCTCTTGTTGAATAATAACTCTGTACCGCTGTTTTACGGAATGGTGTTAAACCCGCAGAATCTATTAACTAAAAGCCCAACGGAACCCTGTGGTGTGGCCCTGAATATTCCTATTACGGTACAATTCAGCGAGCTGAGAAAGCAGCTTCCCGGTATCAGGCGTCTCGGAATATTGTTTGATCCGGCCAACAATCAGCTCTGGTTTGAAGAGGCAGCAACGATTGCAGCAAGTATGGCGCTAGAGCTTGTCCCGCTGCAGGTTCTGGGTAATCGAGGTGGGCTTGAGTTGGTCGGTGACTTTAATCGTCCTGAAGCCTTGATGTTCATCCCGGATAAATCGATTATTTCTCGTGCGGTAATACAATACGTCATAAAACAGGCAGTACGGCAACGGGTCCCCGTGGTTGGATATAACCAGTTTTTTCTCGATTCAGGGGCAGCATTGGCCTTTGTAATTGATTATGAGCAGGTGGGTGCGCAGGTTGCTGCCTTGGTCGAAAATGCCTTGGTCGATCAAGGGTGTTTGCATATTGATGCCCCAGCTTTTGAGCTACGACGGAACCCCGAAGTCTGGCAAGCCCTCGGCATGGCTGGCAGGTGGGGGAACGAATGAACCTGTTGCTGAAAAATTTAGGTCTCTATTCCATCCAGGGTCGCTTGACCGCAGTTGCGTTCTTTTTTATTATTGGCACCGCAATTACGCTGGGCGTCGCGGGCTACCGTTTTACAATTGAATTTGAAAGTAAACGCTATCGCGACCACTTTGCTTTGCTTGCCTCATATTTGGCCAGTAACGCTGAGTTGGGCGTGCTGCTCGAAAACCAGCAAATTCTTGCTCGGCTCAGTGAGAATATGCTCAAAGTACATGATGTCCAGCAGGTCGAAATCGTTGACAATCGTGGACGGACTTTGATCTCACGCATTCAAGAAAAACCACTTGCCGAGCAAACTCAGGTGATTGCTCCGGTTGTGGCAAAGAATCTGACTGCCGAAGATGCACCATTTCTTGCTACGAATGGTGAGAGTGAAAAACTAGGCGAAGTACGGCTTAGTTATTCACAAACCGGCTTGATTCAGTTAAAAAAAACCTTGGCTTTGCGTTTTCTGCTTCTTTCCCCGTTGTTGGCCATTGTGCCTGCCATCATGTATTGGCGGCTGTCGCGGGCGATTCGGGCTCCACTGAAGGCGGTGCTCTACCTGGCGAGTGAAGTTGGTCAGGGGAATATGAATGTGAGGGCTGAAACCGGCGGCCTGTATGAAGTCAGTACTATGGCCAGCGCTCTGAACGAAATGCTTGATGCGCTGCAACTTCAACGTAAACAACTGAAAGATGCCCATGCCGCCATGGCCCACCAGCAAGTGCTTGCCGAGGTTGGTAAGTTTTCGATGATTGTCGCCCATGAAATAAAAAATCCGTTAGCGGTCATAAAGGGCAGTATGGGGATTTTGCGCAAACCGGAAACGGTTGACCCGATGATTAAAGCGCAATTGATGGACTATGTTGACGATGAGGTCGTACATGTAAATACCCTGGTTGAAGACTTTCTGCTGTTTGCACGGCCGCGCTCCCCGGTGTTAAACGAAATTATGGTTCTTGATCTGCTGGCGAATTTGGTTGAGCGACTTCGTTTGTTTGACCCTCGAGTGTTGGTTCTTGTCGAAGTTCCTGATGTTTCGATGGAAAAGAAAATAGAGTGCGATATCGCGCTGCTTGAACGTGCTTTATTTAATGTGGTTCGGAATGCATTAGAGGCCAGCTATGGTAAGGTCCAGGTCATTATTGATGGAACTGAGCCAACTCTCGATTTTGTTGTCCGGGATGAAGGCCCTGGATTTAATCCTGATGACATTGCGAAGGTATTTGAACCCTTCTTTAGTACCAAGGCGAAGGGGACTGGTCTGGGCCTCGCCATCGTTAAGGAAGTTATCACTGCTCATGATGGTAACATCAGTGCGGTAAATCACCCTTCCGCTGGTGCGCAGATTGAAATTAATATCCCTCTGAAATCAGGTGAGACGAATGTTGTTGTTGATCAGAAGTCGGACCCCGAAACTATAACCTCGAACGCGGAACGAGTTTAGGCATGGCTCAAATTCTCATAGTCGATGATGAAGAAAGAATCCGTACCATTTTACGCCTCATGCTGATGTCAGCCGGGCATCAGGTGCATGAAGCCGAAAACGGTAAGGTCGCGCTTGAGCTTCTCGAAACGCAGTCGGTAGATCTGGTCGTTTCTGATATGCGCATGGACCAGATGGGTGGTATTCAGTTGTTGGCGGCAATTCGCGAACAGGAGCTCGGCTGCCCGCTGATCTTTATTACTGCCTTTGCCACCCTCGAATCTGCCGTTGAAGCTTTGCGTCTAGGGGCTGCCGATTACCTGGTGAAACCCTTTGAAGAGAAAGATGTTCTGCTGGCGATTGAGCGCGCACTCGGAGTCCGCCGGATTCTGGCCGAGAATATCCGCTTGCGTCAGCAGGTCAGTGCCTCACAATCAGAAATTTATGGGGTTTTTATTTCACCACCGATGCAAAAGGTGGCTGAGTTGGCAGAAAAAGTAGCGGCCAGTTCGGCCACCGTCCTGCTTACCGGTCAGTCCGGGTCTGGCAAGGAGGTGGTTGCACGTTATATCCACCAATGCAGCCCACGGACGAAGGAGCGTTTTGTCGCTTTGAACTGCGCGGCCATGGCTCCCAGCCTGCTTGAAGCAGAACTGTTCGGCCATGAAAAAGGTGCATTTACCGGGGCCGATAAAATGCGGGTCGGAAAATTTGAGTTTGCTACTGAAGGCACCCTGTTTCTTGATGAAATCGGCGAACTACCGCTCGAAGCACAGGCTAAGTTGCTGCGTGCCATCCAGGAAAAAAGCGTCCAGCGTGTCGGGGGCAACCGGGAAATCCCGATCAATTGCCGTTTGATCTGTGCGACGAATCGAGATCTCACAGAGCAGGTGCGCCAGGGTCTGTTCCGTGAGGACCTGTATTATCGATTGGCCGTTTTCCCCATAGAGCTTCCTCCTCTGAGTCATCGCAGGGAGGACATTGCTCCGCTCGTTCGACACTGTGTCGCAAAGCATGGCGAGCGACCTCCTGATGGCGACCTGTTGACCCCGGCGGCTTTGAGGCTACTGCAAAACCATCCCTGGCCCGGCAACGTACGTGAGCTGTTTAACGCCGTAGAGCGCGCCATGATAATGAAGGGGGGAGGCGGGCCCTTTAGTTCGGACGACTTCCCCCATCTCCATAGAACAGAAACTGGCCTACAGCCTGTTGACGTCGATAAGCTGTTTACTCTGCCCGCGACAGGGATCGATTACGAAGAGCTGCAACGCAGCATTGTTAGCCAGGCCCTTGATCTAACTCAGGGGAATCAGAGCGCTGCCGCGCGCTTACTCGGGGTCAGTCGCGCACGTTTTCGAACCCTGCTCAGCTTGCTAGGTGAAGTGGTACCACTACAGGGTCGACAAATAGTGTTACGGGTACGCAGAAAATTGACTTGATTTTTAGCACTGGCAAAATTGAGGTCGGTATTTGTGAGTCAGAGCATAAAGTAATCCAATCAGTTTGTTAAGGGCCGAGTTTGAAAACGACAATAAACCATAAACTGCTGGTAGCGCTGCTACTGATCGCGCTTTTCCTTCCCGGATTTGCAGCAGGGACAGCGTTGCCAGATATTGCCGATGACACCATGCTGATGTTTGTTGGCCAGGAACATTCGGTGACCACCCTTGCCTCCCGTCAACCTGAATCACCGACCATGGCTCCGGCGATGGTTACGCTGGTCAGCCATGAAGAAATTAAACGCCGCGGGTATACAACCCTGGGGCAGCTTTTGGCGGATCAGCCCGGCTTCTTCATGGCCGGTAGCGGGCGTGGAACGGTCCCCTATTTTCGCGGCTTAGCAAATTCCATTTTATTTCTTTACGATGGCGTGCCGGTTACTACCGATGTAACAAAAACATTTGCTCCGTTGGACAGGGAGTTTTCTCTTGAAGCTGTAGATCGGGTTGAAGTTATGGCGGGCCCAGGCTCAGTGCTCTGGGGAGCAGATGCTTTTGCTGCAGTCGTCAATATTGTCCCGGCTCGGGCAACTCAACGGCCTGGATTGCATCTGGGTGGAAGTGTGGGCAACCTCAACCAGAAGGGCGGTTGGCTCAGCTACGGGGTTGAAGGTGAGGATACCAACATTTTTCTACACCTGACTGGCTCAGAGG
>JAAXQF010000391.1 GCA_012974435.1 Desulfuromonadales bacterium
AGCCAAGAGACCTGCTCCGGGTTCTCGTCCGGACCGTCCGGCTCGCCCGGCTCGTCCAGCTCGCCCGGCGGCACCAAGAGCAGCTGGCGCTCCTGGAGCTCCGATGGTGCCAGAAGTACCTTCAGAAAAAGAGGGACGTTCGAAAAAGAAGAAGAAGGGTGGGGGCCGTGAGGTTGCTGGCGCCCGTCCCGAGGCAGGCGGTCCACGTCGCAAGTCTAAGAGAGAAGTATACGAGCCCGATCGCAACGAGCGTTATCGCAAGGGCCGTAAAGCCAACCGTCCTGCAAAAAAGACTGAAATTACTCAATCGAAAGCGATCAAGCGTAAAATCAGGATTACTGATGTTATTACCATCGGTGAACTGGCCAAGCGTATGGGCGTCAAAGCCAATGATTTGATTAAGGAGTTGATGCGTCAGGGCCAGATGGTTACCATTAACCATCCTCTCGATTTCGAGTCTGCTGCTATCCTGGCGGCCGAGTTCGGTTACGAAGTTGAAAACGTCGCTTTCGATGAAGATACCATCCTCGCGCATTCGAGCCTCGATGAGAAAGTCGATGATGATGAGAACCAGGAGCCTCGTCCTCCGGTCATCACCATTATGGGTCACGTAGACCACGGTAAAACAAGCCTGCTCGATGCCATTCGCGAAGCGAAGGTTACCGAAGGTGAGGCCGGTGGTATTACCCAGCATATCGGTGCCTACGATGTCGATCTTGATGGTCGCCAGATGACCTTCCTTGATACCCCTGGCCACGAAGCGTTTACTGCAATGCGTGCCCGTGGTGCCGAGATCACTGATATCGTGGTTCTGGTTGTTGCTGCTGATGATGGTGCCATGCCGCAGACCAAGGAGGCGATCAACCACTCCAAGGCTGCCGGAGTGCCGATCATTGTTGCTGTTAATAAAATTGACAAACCGGGCGCCAATCCAGACAAGGTTATGCAGGAGCTTTCCGAGCTCGAACTTCTTCCCGAAGATTGGGGCGGAGAGACGATCTTCGTTAATGTCTCTGCCAAGGAACACACCAACATCGACAAGTTGTTGGAGATGATTCTGCTGCAGGCCGAAGTTCTTGAATTGAAGGCCAATCCAAATAAACGTGCCCAGGGCGCTGTTGTTGAGGCCCGCCTTGATAAAGGCCGAGGACCCGTAACCACGGTTCTGGTTCAAAAGGGCACTTTGAAGGTTGGCGACCCAATCGTTGCCGGTCTGCATTATGGCCGCGTAAGGTCAATGACCAACGATCGTGGCCAGGCTGTTGATGTTGCCGGCCCATCGTTCCCTGTTGAAGTGACCGGTCTGACCGGTGTACCGGAGGCGGGTGAATCCTTCCACGCCGTAGAGGACGAAAAAACGGCTAAAGACGTTGCTCAACATCGTCAGCACAAAATCCGTGAGGCCGAGCTTGCAAGAAGCAGCAAGGTTTCACTGGAAGAGCTCTATGCCCGGATTCAGGAAGGTGATGTCAAAGAGCTCAAGGTTATTGTCAAAGCCGATGTCCAGGGCTCTGCCGAGGCCGTCTCCAGCACCTTGACAAAACTTTCAACCGATGCTTGCCGCTTGATTGTTATTCATTCAGGTGTCGGCGGTATCACGGAAACAGACATCAGTCTGGCTTCAGCTTCAGATGCGATCGTCCTTGGCTTCAATGTCCGCCCGGCTCCGAAAGCAAGTGGCCTGGCCGAACTTGAGGGTGTTGATATCCGTCTTTACAACATCATTTATGATGCGGTTAACGACATTAAAGACGCTATGGAAGGTCTGCTCGAACCGACCCTCAAGGAAATTGATCTCGGTCGTGCTGAGGTTCGCGAGGCTTTCAATGTCACCAAGGTTGGTACCGTTGCAGGTTGTTATGTCGTCTCTGGCAAGATCGTGCGAAATGCTCATGCTCGCCTGCTACGCGATGATGTTGTGATCTGGACCGGCAAGATGTCTTCTCTGCGACGCTTTAAAGATGATGTCAAGGAAGTCAATATCAACTACGAATGTGGTATTGGCCTCGAGAATTACAATGACGTCAAGCCCGGTGATATCATCGAAGCTTACGAGATCAAGTCATTCAAAACAGCCCTCTAAGAGGTCGTTGGCCTGCTGACTTGGCCATGTGAGTTCATATGGTGATCGGTGTTCTGCAGTTGGACCTGCGCCTGCATGGGCCGCAGAGTCTTAAACAGAAGCGTAGTGTGATCCAGAAAGTCCTGGCTCGTTGCCGTAATCGCTTTCCGGCAAGTTGCGCAGAAGTAGGGCACCAGGACCTGTGGCAAAGGACCTTGTTAGGTTTTGCGGTCATCAGTTCCTCGGAGCAGGTTGTCGCACCGATCTTAACGCGTATAGAAGATGAAGTTCTGGCATCGGGTGAGCTGGACTTGGTCAACGCTGACACAGAAATCATCCACTACTGATAAACGTAAGGTAAAAACGTGTCATCACAACGTGCACAACGGGTGGCAGAAACCATCCATAAAGAAATATCAAGCATGCTGATCAAGGGTCTCAAGGATCCTCGCATCGGTTTCGTAACGATTACTTCTGTAGATGTAACCTCTGATCTACGTCAGGCCCGAGTTTACTACACCCTAATGGGTAGCCAGGATGGTCGCGCTGAAACCCATGCCGGTCTCGATAGTAGTTCTTCATATATCCGCCAGCAACTTGGCCGCCTGTTGCGCCTGCGTTTCGTCCCTGAAATCCACTTCGAATATGATGCCTCCTTTGATTACGGCCAGAAAATCGAAAAACTCTTAAGTGACATCAAGACAGACGAACCAAAAGATGATTGAACAGCTTCTGCAACTCATTGAACGTAACCAGACTTTTTTTGTCGCCGCCCATGAGGGCCCAGATGGTGATGCGATTGGTTCAACTCTGGCTCTTACCAATGCTTTGCGAGAAATGGGCAAGGATGTTGTTGCCTATAATCGTGATCGTGCGCCCCTTGAATATGAATTCCTGCCAGGTTACGAAACCGTCGTAAATCAGATTGACGACTCACAGATATTCGATGTTGGCTTTGTTCTCGATGCCGGTGATCTGGAGCGAGCCGGAGGCTGGATTCGCGAACGTTGTCAAAAACTGGTTAATATCGATCATCATCCCTATTCGGAAAATTTTGGTGACATCTATTACGTCGATACGCAAGCCTGTGCGACCGGCGTTTTGATCTATCGTCTTCTGCAAGCCGCTGGACATCCGATTTCGAAAGATGTCGCGACCTGTATTTATACGACGATCCTCTCCGATTCGGGCTCATTCCGTTACTCCAATGCCAATCCTGAAGCTTTTCAGGTTGCCGGCGAGATGGTCGGTCTCGGCGTAGATCCATGGTCGATTGCCTCCGGTCTCTACGAAAGCCAGGAGTTTGTGCGTTTGCGCTTGCTGGCTCTCGCTCTGCCGACGCTGCGTGTCTCTGATTGCGGCCTCTACGCGTCGATTGCCGTCGCTCTTGAGATGTATGATCAGGCCGACGCAAACTCAGAAGCAACCGATCGCTTTATCAACTATCCTCGCTCAATCAGAGGCGTTGAAGTCGCCATTTTCTTCCGTCAAACCAACGCTCACAGCTTCAAGGTCGGCTTCCGTTCTAAAGGAAATATCGATGTTGGAGCCCTGGCGAGAGCCATGAACGGCGGAGGACACCACAATGCCGCCGGTGCAAACGTCGACGGTACTCTCGAGAGCGTCCAGGGCTGGGTTTTTGATCGTGTCTCCGAGTTGCTCGCCGATCTGCCATGAATGGTGTCCTGATTATTGACAAGCCCCAGAACGTAACCTCATTTGATATGGTTCGACAGACCCGACGCTGGTGCAAGACACGCCGGGTAGGTCACGCTGGCACCCTCGATCCTTTAGCTACCGGCGTCCTGCCGATTGCCATTGGTCTGGGCACACGCCTGGTCGAATATATGATGGCCGGCGAAAAGACCTATCAGGCAACCATGAAGCTGGGTGCCTCGACTGATACTCAGGACTCAGAAGGGCAGGTCCTCGAAGAGAAAGACTGGCAGCATGTTGATCGCGACGCTTTCGATGCCGCACTTGCTGGTTTCCAGGGCACCATCCAACAGTTGCCACCGATGTTCTCCGCACTCAAAAAAGATGGTCAACCTCTTTACAAGTTGGCGAGACAGGGTATCGAAGTTGAGCGTGAACTACGCTCAATAACGATTGAAAGCCTTGTTATTGATGAATTTGCCCCGCCTTATATCACCTTTACGGTACGTTGTAGCAAAGGGACTTACGTAAGGACACTCTGCCATGACCTGGGGCAGAAATTGAATTGTGGCGCTCATATGACAGCCTTACGTCGTCTCGCTTGTGGTCAGTTTGATGTGACTGTCAGTCACACTCCGAATGAAATTCAGGCGTTGGTCGAGCAGGGCAAGCCCTTGCCACTGCTATCTCTCGCTGAAGTTCTCTCTGACTGGCCTACACTTTCCATCACCGGGGCCTTCCTCGGCAAATTGCAGGACGGTGTTGCGCCGAGTATGGACGATTTCGATGTGACCGGGCTTAAAGCCGGAGACAGGGTTCGCTTTCTGTCTGATGGCACATTGGTTGCCATTGGCAACTTTGCTCCTGGTGGTCATGGTAAAAGGCCAGGAGATTTTGAGCTTACCAAGGTTTTTCCCTTGCCTGTTGTTGGCGGATAAATGCTTTACACGGTGTGAATTTTGTGGTAGTTAATGCTTCTTTAAGGTAGCTAACTGCCGATAATGACAATAACTCATAGACAAAGATCAAGGAGGTGGCTCCGTGCTGGCCACAGAACGTAAACAAGAAATCATTGAGAAGTTCAAGACCCATGAGGGTGACACTGGTTCTCCAGAAGTTCAGATTGCACTGCTTTCGGAGCGTATCACCTATTTAACGGATCATTTCCGTACCCACAAAAAGGATCACCACTCCCGTCGTGGTCTGCTCAAAATCGTCGGCCAACGTCGTCGTCTGCTCGATTATCTCAAAAGCAAGAGCGTTGAGCGTTACACCACTGTGATTAAAGAGTTGGGTATTCGTCGCTAAAATCAGGCAGCAAGCCTCTACTTTGTTAGAGTCTGCTGCCTTTAGTTTGTAAGTGTCATGGCCGGGAGGTTGTCCGGAGAGAGGTTCTGAGCAAGTGTGCTTCAGAAGCTGTCTCAGGCCATCCTCCTCTGCCATTTTAGGAAGCAGTAATTATTGGTGACCGGAAGGCCGGTCAGAAAGAGGTAAAAAAATGGCTTATCAAAAAGTCGAAATCGAGTTCAACGGACAAACGTTGACTATGGAAACGGGCAAGATGGCCCGTCAGGCTGACGGCGCTGTCGTCATTACTTATGGCGAGACCAAGGTGCTCTGTACCGTTGTCTCAGCAAGAAAAATGCGGGAAGGACAGGGTTTCTTTCCCCTTACCGTTAACTACCAGGAAAAATTCTACGCCGGCGGCAAAATCCCAGGTTCTTTCTTCCGTCGTGAGCGTGGCACCACTGAGCGTGAGACATTGATCTGCCGCTTGATCGATCGTCCGATGCGTCCGCTCTTCCCTAAAGGTTACATGTTCGAAACCCAGATCATGCCAACCGTCATTTCGGCGGACATGATCAACGATCCGGATACAATCGCTATGGTTGCTGCTTCAGCGGCCGTTGCCATTTCGGATATTCCTTTTGAAGGGCCGATCGCTGCCGTTCGTGTTGGCCGGGTCGATGGCAAGCTGATTGCCAACCCGACTCTCGAGCAGATGGAACTGAGTGATGTCGAAATCGTTGTCTCTGGTTCGAAAGAAGCAGTAATGATGGTTGAGGGTGAGTCGAACTTCTTTTCCGAAGCGGAGATGCTTGATGCGATCTTCTTCGGTCACGAGTCTCTACAGCCTCTGATCGATGCGCAGACTGAGCTGGCCAAACTGGTTGGCCTCGAGAAACGCGAATTCATCGTTGCCGAGACTGATGCTGTTCTGGAAGCCAAAGTCACTGAGCTGGCGGAAGCTAACGTCAAGGTCGCTGCCAAGATTCAGACCAAGCAGGAGCGTTCTGCTGCTCTGGGCGACAATCGTACCGCAGTCAAGGAAGCCCTTGCTGAAGAGTTCGAAGGTCGTGAAGAAGAGATCAAAGCTATCCTTGGCTCTATCGAGAAGCGCGTTATCCGTCAGATGGTTGCTAAAGACCGCATCCGTATCGACGGTCGCGACATGAGCACAGTTCGCCCGATCACTTGCGAAATAGGTGTTTTGCCTCGCTCCCACGGTAGCGCATTGTTTACCCGTGGTGAGACCCAGGCCCTGGTTGCTGCAACACTCGGCACCAAGGTTGACGAGCAGCGCATGGACAATGTCCAGGGCATGGAATTCAAGAAGTTTATGTTGCATTACAACTTCCCTCCATTCTGTGTTGGTGAAACCAGCATGCGGCTTTTCCCGGGTCGCCGTGAGATTGGTCACGGTATGCTTGCTGAGCGCAGTGCAGCGCAAATTCTGCCTAAACATGAAGACTTCCCCTATACGATTCGTATCGTCTCCGACGTTCTTGAATCGAACGGCTCCTCTTCAATGGCTTCGGTTTGCGGCGCTTCTCTCGCGTTGATGGATGCTGGTGTGCCGGTTAAGGAAGCGATTTCCGGTATTGCAATGGGTCTGATCAAAGAAGGCGACGACGTTGCAGTTCTTTCCGACATCCTTGGTGACGAAGATCACCTCGGCGACATGGACTTCAAAGTCACCGGTTCCGCTGAAGGCATTACTGCCCTGCAGATGGATATCAAAATCTCCGGTGTTACCAAAGAGATCATGACCCAGGCGCTGGATCAGGCCAAAGAAGGCCGGATTCACATCCTCGGCGAAATGGCCAAAGCGATCGATGCTCCTCGCGCCGATCTCTCCAAGTACGCACCGCGCATTACCAGTATCCGCGTCAAGACCGATCAGGTCCGTACCGTTATCGGTGCAGGCGGCAAGAATGTTCGCGGTGTTATCGAAGCCACGGGCTGTGCGATCGATATCCAGGACGACGGCACTATCCATATCGCTTCTTCTGACGGCGAAGCCGCCAAGTTGGCGATCAAGATGATCCGTGACCTGATCCAGGAAGCCGAAGTAGGCAAGCTCTACGACGGTACCGTTCGTAAGATCATGGAATTCGGCGCCTTTGTCGAAATCTTCCCGGGAACCGATGGCCTCGTACACATCTCTGAGCTCGATAAAGAGCGTGTTCGTGCGGTCACCGATGTCCTAAGCGAAGGTGATAAGGTTCTGGTTAAGTGTATTGGTATTGACAAGCAGGGCAAGATCAAGCTGTCCCGCAAAGAGGCCCTCGGTCAGAAAATGTCTGAAGGCGAGTAAATGCTAATCGTATGATTCAACGTACCACGCTCAATAATGGCATCCGGGTGCTTTCCGAGAAAGTGCCCGGGTGCCATTCTGTTTCACTCGGTTTCTGGGTGAACAATGGCTCACGCCATGAACCCGCCGAAATCAACGGCATCTCCCACTTTGTAGAACATATGCTTTTCAA
>JAAXQF010000553.1 GCA_012974435.1 Desulfuromonadales bacterium
CTCATGCATTTCTTTTTTCGCAAATAGGAGCTGGAAAAGGTCGCCGGAGAAGGTGCCATGCCGGAACCGATGGTTATGAGCTCCCTCTGGCAGAACTCCCTCTTCTTTGCCAGCATGGTCGGCATCCTGGTCTTTGCCAACTGGGGCCGCCCCACGGAGCCAACCGGCCTCTGGCACACCATTTATGCTGCGAAGTGGCCAATCACAGGACTCTTCGCCCTGGCGTTGGCAGCTATTCTGGTCGTTTTCTTCAAAGTCAACAAATGGCGGATGCTGATTGCAGTGTCACCTGCAGCAGCCCTGGCCTTCATTTTCCCAGAACACCCGGCCCTGTCTTTTGTCGCTGCAACCATCGCCCTGTCGGTTCTGACCTCTACGTCACAAGAGAATGACGGAGAAATGCAGGAATGGTTCGAAACCAGCTGGGATTTTGCCAAGAAAATTCTGCCCCTGCTGTTCTGGGGAGTCCTGATCGCCGGAGCACTGCTCGGTCGTCCTGACCAGGAGGGATTGATCCCCTCTGGATGGATCGCCGGGTTGGTCGGTGGCAACTCGTTGTGGGCCAACCTGTTCGCCTCGGTGGTCGGCGCTTTCATGTACTTTGCCACGCTTACGGAAGTACCCATTTTGCAAGGCCTTATCGGCGCGGGCATGGGCAAAGGACCGGCGCTGGCCCTACTTCTGGCAGGACCAGCATTAAGTCTGCCGAACATGCTGGTGATACGTTCGGTGATGGGAACCAAGAAGACGGCTGTCTTCGTCCTGCTGGTGATCGTCATGGCGACAATCTCAGGCCTGATCTATGGCTTTGTTCCTGATTGATCAAATATCGAAACAACAAAAGAAGGAGGAAAGTAATGTTGAAAATTCAGATCCTCGGCACCGGTTGCGCCAAGTGTAACAACCTGGCGGACAACGCCAAAGAAGCAGCCGAAACGCTCGGCGAAGCAGTAGAAATTGAGAAGATCACAGACCTGAACGAGATCATGACCTTTGGTTGCATGACAACACCGGGTCTGGCCATCAATGGCCAGTTGGTCTCTCAAGGCAAACGGCTCAAGCCGGATCAGATCATGAAACTGATCAAGCCTTCAGCAGGTGAATGATGAGGAGCCTTAAAGTGATCCAGTGCTCGTACCACAAGATTCTGTTGTTTGCCGCTTGTCTGCTACTCTCTGCTAGCACATGTCTGGCCGAGCAACTCCCCCGCCTTGTTGATGTCGGCGCAGACAAGTGCATCCCCTGTATCAAAATGGCCCCTATCCTTGACGCCCTCAGGGAAGATTTTACCGGTCAGATGGAAGTCACGTTTGTCGATGCATGGAAGAATCGTGAGGAGGCTGCGGCCTACGGCGTACAAATGATCACGACGCAGATCTTTTATGGCTCCGACGGGCAAGAGCTCTTTCGACACACCGGTTTTTACGGTCGCGGTGATATTTTGGCCAAGTGGCAAGAGTTTGGCTACATGTTCAAGGACCAGAACTAGATGATTGAACAGTTGCTAACCAGCTTGAGCCAAGCAGTTACCGGAGCTCCATTAATTGCACTCGGGGCTGCTGCCGGCTGGGGAGTGCTGAGTATCATCCTTTCACCCTGTCATCTGGCCAGCATTCCCTTAATCGTCGGCTTTATTGACGGCCAGGGACAAATGAGTACACGACGGGCGTTCATCATCTCAAACCTGTTCGCAGTTGGCATCTTATTCTCCATCGCCCTGATCGGATTGTTAACCGCGTTGGCCGGACGGATGCTAGGAGATCTAGGACCATGGGGTAACTGGCTGGTCGCTGGTATCTTTTTTCTCTTCGGCCTGCACCTTTGGGGACTGGTGCCACTGCCATGGTCGGGGCCTGGCCAGGTCGTCACTCAGCGTAAGGGGCTGATGGCAGCCCTTTTTCTCGGTGCGATTTTCGGCGTAGCACTCGGACCGTGTACATTCGCCTTTATGGGACCGGTCCTCGGAGTCGCCTTTGCCGAAGCAAACAACAACATGATCTATGCATCGTTACTTCTTCTGGCATATGGACTGGGACATTGTGCAATCATTGTCTTTGCGGGCACCTTCACAGAGAAAGTACAACGCTACCTCGACTGGAATGAACGGTCCAAAGGCACTCTCTGGGTCAAACGGGTCTGCGGTCTTTTGGTCATAGCCGGAGGGATATGGCTGATATATAGCGCAGCATAGTTTTAACAACACACCCTCTTACGGTACAGATTAAGTGGCCCACAAAACAGATTCTCATCGCAATCCGCCCTGGACAAACTTTAAATAAATGCACGGATACAGTCAGATTTTAGCCATTAGAATCCCTAACAATCGCTATAAAAATAATTAGTTAGAATATTTGGTGAAAGTTGGTTTACAATTTGTTGCATATCCGGAGAGATTTAAGAGGCACCAAAAGCGAGAGACTCCTGGCTGATGCTACCAACCAAACAACATAAAGCCTACTGCGATTTCTACGACACGGTTCGTGACGAAGAACATCTCGATGCCCGCACCACAGCGATGATAGGCTTGGCAGCGGCAATGGCCCGGGAATGTCAGCCATGAATCGAGTACTACCTTGGCGTGGCCAGGGAACAGAAGATTACAGACGAAGAAATCGGCGCCATCCAGGGCATCGTCATGGCTGTTGCCGCAGGCAAGATCAACGTCATGATGCGCGACATCCCCTCTCCTTCCCAAGACTGAAACACACCCGTAAATTCTGCTACGTAAAACATCAGGAGGTGATCCATGCCTGATCGCCGCGCACTCTTGCGCACTCTACCTGCAATCGATAGACTGCTGGGGTCCAGAATCCTCTCCAAGCTTGAGGAAACTCAACCCCACCTTCTGATTCTTGAGGCTGCCCAGAAAGTTGTTGACGACCTGCGCCGCCAGCTTCTCGACGAACAGGCTCCTCTGCCCGACCTCGAAACTGAGGCCGTTGCCGAACTGGTTGCCGTTCGGGTCGCTTTGATGGCCAAGCCTTCTTTACGCAAGGTCATCAATGTTACCGGCACGCTTCTGCACACCAACCTCGGTCGTGCTCCGCTCTGTAACGAAGCGCTACAGGCAATCAAAGATGTTGCCCAGGGGTATTCCAACCTGGAGTACGACCTTGAGGCCGGTAAACGCGGCAAACGCTTCACCCATGTCGAAGATTTAATCTGCAAGCTGACCGGTGGCGAAGCAGCAACCGTGGTCAACAATAATGCCGGTGCGGTCATGCTTGCTCTGGCAGCCCTGTCCGGTGGCAAGAGTGCCATCGTCTCACGCGGTGAGTTAATCGAGATCGGTGGTTCTTTTCGTATCCCCGATATTATGGCCGCCAGCGGTGTCGAACTGGTTGAAGTCGGCACCACCAACAAGACTCATCTCAAGGACTACTCTTCTGCAATCAATAAAGAAACAGCCCTGATTCTCAAGGTCCATACCAGCAACTACCGAATCCTCGGCTTCACCGAAGCGGTCAGCGGCGAAGATCTGGCTGAACTTGCTCATCAACAAAACATTCCGGTCCTAGAAGACCTCGGTAGCGGCCTGTTGATGGATCTGACCCCTTATGGGCTGCCGCGTGAGCCAACCGTACGTGAAGCACTGAAGACCGGAATCGACATAGTAACCTTCAGCGGCGACAAGCTGCTCGGCGGTCCCCAGGCAGGTATCATTGTCGGGAGTAAAGACGTTATCGACAAGGTACGCAAGCATCCCATGGCCCGTGCCCTGCGGATTGACAAACTGACCCTGGCGGCCCTCGAAGCGACCCTCAGGCTTTATCTTGATCCGCAGAAAGCTTTGCAGCAAGTCCCCACCCTGAGGATGCTGTCACTGCCGGTCGAGGAGTTGCAGCGCCGCTGCGACAACCTGCTTCCACGCATGGTAAACCATCTTGGGGACAAAGCAGACTGCAGCATCATCGAAACAACGGCAACCGTCGGCGGCGGAGCCCTGCCCCTCGCTGAGCTGCCCGGATGCGTCATCGCCCTGGCTCCAAAACAAATCTCTCTCAATGAGCTGACAACACGACTACGCAGTTGTGAACCTGCCGTCGTCGGCCGCATACAGGACGATCGTTTTCTGATCGATCCTCGTACGCTTAATTCCGATGACGAAGCACTCCTGCTGCAGGCCCTGCAGCAGATTTTCTGTCGATGAGGTTATTCAACACGGAGACACTGAGGAGCTGAAAAGCTTTTACCTGAAAGTTATCTCTGCATCACCGCGCCTCAGCGTTGAATAGCTTATTACTGCCCCACAACGACTGATACGGACAGACTATTTATGAACAACTCAACCCGCTACCACATTATCGGCACCGCCGGACACGTTGACCACGGCAAGACGGTGCTGATCAACAAACTCACCGGCATCAACACCGACCGCCTGAAAGAAGAGCAGGAACGAGGAATCTCCATCGAGCTCGGCTTCGCGCCCTTCAAGCTGGCCGATGGCAGCATGGCCGGGGTCGTTGACGTTCCCGGCCACGAAAAGTTCATCCACAACATGCTCTCCGGTATCGGTGGCATCGACCTGGTCCTGCTGGTCGTCGATGTCAATGAAGGCGTCATGCAGCAGACCCGCGAGCATCTGCAGATTTTACAACTGCTACAGATCCCGCGTGGCATTCTGGTGTTGACCAAGTGTGACCTTGCGGAAGAAGACTGGATCGACATCGTCGAGGAAGAGGTTCGCGAGACCCTCGAAGGGACCTTTCTCGAGAAGGCTCCCTGCTGCCGGGTTTCCGCTTTGCAGGGTGAGGGCCTGGAGGAGCTTCGTCAGACGATTCAGGAGATCCTCAAAGAGTTGCCGCCGCGTGATGAAGATGGCCCGACGCGCCTGCCGATCGATCGTCATTTCACGATCAGCGGCTTCGGTACCGTGGTCACCGGTACGCTCCTCTCTGGAAAGATCAAGGTCGGCGACACGGTTGAAGTCATGCCGCCGGGCGAAACCGTCAGGGTCCGTGAGGTTCAGGTTCACGGAGAAAAAGCAGAGGTGGCCAGAGCAGGTCAACGCGTGGCACTTAACCTGGCCGGATTGGAACGCAGCAACCTGACCCGAGGTGCCGTGGTTGCGACTCCCGGCTTCTTCACCATGACCGAGCGTTTCGACGCCCGTCTCAATCTGCTGAAAGAAGCACCACGGCCACTCAAGTTTCGCGATCCCGTTCATCTGCATATGGGAACCGCCAAGGTTACCGCCCGTGTGGCTTTGCTAGATCGTGACGAGATGCAGCAGGGCGAAAGCGTGCTCGCGCAATTTCATCTCGACAGCCCCCTGGTAGCCCATCGCCAGGATCGTTTCATTGTTCGTTCCTACTCACCAATGGCGACTATCGGCGGCGGCCAGATCATCGATCCCACACCTGTGAAGCATAAACGTTTCCGTGATGGGGTGATGCACGCCCTGAAAGAACTGGAATCGGGAGAAGGCTCCTTTATCGTCCAGAAGCTTGCCGAACTCGGCTGCGTGAAATTGAAGGAACTGGAACAGGCCTCTGGATTGGGCAGGGAGAAAATTACAGCTCTTCTGGAAAGCCTCACAGAAGCCGAGCAAGTCAGCAGGATTGGCGATCAATGGGTGACAGTGGAAACTGCACGGGCCTGGCAACGCACCCTTCTGGACGCGGTTGACAACTATCACCGGGACAATGCTCTGCAACCCGGCATTCCTCATGCAACTCTCAAAGCTGCGCTGCCCGCGAAGGTTGCGCCGAAAGCTTTTGAGCAACTACTCAGTGGTCTGTTTGATGAGGAGGAACTGGTTAAACGCGGGGAATGGGTGGCAAGAATCGACTTCACTCCTCAACCGACCGAGGAGCAGGAACAGCTGTTAAAAAGACTCGAAAAAGTTTACCTTGATGCCGGCGTCGAGGCGAAAGGCCGCGTCGATATGCTGGCTCTAGCCGGAGTTCCCGAGACACAGGTTGAATCATTACTCGCGTTCCTCTTTGCCAACGGCGTCCTGATTCGCCTCAACGATGATTCCTTCCTGCACAAGGCGGCCTACCAGAAAGCGCTCACCTCTCTGGTCAATCATTTCAGTTCAAAAGAGACCTTGACCCTGGGCGAATTCCGCGATCTGATCGGCAGCGCCCGCAAACAAACACAGGCAATTCTGGAACTCTTCGACAGCCTCAAGTACACTATGCGTAAAGGTGACGAGCGTGTCGCCTGGCAATTACCTAAAAACTCGTAGCGCGTGGCTCGTGGCGCGAAAAAGCTTTAATGCTTGGATTTCCCCGCCACACGCTACTCGCCACGCGCCACGAATTTGGAGCAAATGTAATGAGCATAAAACTGTCTCACCTATCCAAAACCAGCGGTTGAGCCGCCAAGATGGCCCCCGGGCCATTGGCGCAGGTGCTGCGCCAGCTGCCGACAGTTGAAGATTCAAACCTCCTGACTGCGTCGATTCCCTTCGCGGATGCAGGCGTTTATCAAATTTCAGAGGACTGTGCCCTGGTACAGTCGGTCGATTTCTTCACCCCGATCGTCGATGACCCCCGCACTTTTGGGCGTATTGCAGCGGCCAACGCCCTCTCCGACATCTATGCCATGGGTGGAAAGCCTCTCACGGTGATGAACCTGGTTGGGTTCCCGGCCTGCCTCGAACAGGACGTCCTGGTCGAAATTCTCAAAGGAGGCGCGGAGAAGGTTCATGAAGCCGGAGCAATTGTTGTCGGCGGTCATACTGTTGAGGATGACGAACCAAAATTCGGTCTGGCGGTAACCGGTCTGGTTGACCCGAAGAACCTGGTCACCACTGCTGACGCCAAGCCCGGAGACATGCTGGTTCTGACCAAACCTCTTGGGGTTGGTATTCTGGCAACAGCGTTAAAGGGAGAGGTCATCAAGGAAGAGCAGATGAGAGAGGCCATTCAAGGCATGGAGACGTTGAACCGCGCGGCCTCAGAAGTCATGCTCAAGGTGGGTGTAAATGCCTGCACCGACATTACCGGCTTCGGCTTACTCGGTCACGCTCAGGAGTTGGCAGCAGCCAGTCAGGTCGGGCTCGAAATCGAAGCCTCTTCTCTACACGTTTATCCACAGGTGATGGATCTTGCTGAAATCGGCCTGGTGCCGGTCGGCAGTTATCGCAATCGCGAGCATTATATGCCTGAAGTGGCCAACCGTGATCGGGTAGCACCCGCAATCATTGACATTCTCGCCGATCCGCAGACATCCGGAGGACTACTGATTTCTGTCACAGAGGACAGGTTATCGCAGCTCACGGCCCAACTCGAAGCTGCCGGTTGTAATGCCTTTCATATTGGTCGGGTTGTTGAAGATCATCCGGGCCAGTTAACCATTAAATAACAGTGCAATAAAAAGGGGGACAGTATCTTAAGCATGCTTAAGTATACTGTCCCCCTTTCCCAGTCTGGTAGCTTCTCTTCTGTTTATAAAACCTAGGG
>JAAXQF010000065.1 GCA_012974435.1 Desulfuromonadales bacterium
ATTTTATAGAATTTACTTCCGAATGGATCATGCCCCTCTTCCCGGGGCTTCGGATCAGCCAGCATGTCCAGACATTTGATCGGCGTCAGGGTCATTGAAACGAACCAGCTGACGACCAGGGAGATGCCAACGACGGTAAAGAGAGAGAGACAGTACTCACCGGTACTCTCCTTTGACCCGCCGATCGGATAGAAAGCCATAACCGCAACAACCGTTGCTCCCAGGAGTGGCATTGCAGGAGAACCGGCAGATTCAATCGCCGCCTTGATTTTATCCATACCTTGTTCTCGGCGAACAGTGAATCCTTCAGCCACAACGATTGAATTATCCACCATCATGCCAAGGCCAATGACCAGGGCTCCCAGTGACATGCGCTGTAAATCGATCCCCATCATCGCCATGATGATGAAAGTACCAAAGATGGTGAGCACAAGATCGATGCCAATCAGAGTTCCCATACGCCAACCCATGACCAGGGCCAACACCACAAGGACGATGATCACAGCCTGTGCCAGATTGACGAAGAAGCCGCTGACTGATTCATCGACCACATCCGACATCCAGTGGACGTGGTGAATCTCCATACCGACCGGCAACTCAGCTTCGAGTTCATTCATCCGTGTATCGACATTACGGCCGACATCAACGATGTTGGCACCACCGATATTGGTAATGGAGATTCCCAGGGCCGGCTTGCCATCAAGACGCATCATGGTTGGCGGAGGATCAGCATAACCCCTACTTATTGTCCCGATGTCACGGATACGAATCAGTTCATCACTCGACAGGAGAGGTTGCCCCTTTTTAAGAGTTTGGATGCTGTCAATAAGTGAAGGATGGATGGCCAGGTCTGCGATATCTTCCGGAGTATTGAATTCTCCTGTCGGCGCAATGCGCACTCGTTTCTGCTGGATATCGACACTGCCGGCATCAACCATCATGTTCTGCTGCTGCAAGGTAGAGATGATGCTCTTATCGGAGATGCCCAGTTGGGACAATTGAGTCTCGGAGGCTTCAAGATAGATGACCTTTGGCTGAACACCCCAGAGCTCGACCCGGGCCACCCCCTCTACTAAGCTCAGCTCCTTTTTGAGGTCTTTCGCAGTTTCTTCCATCTCTGAATAAGTAAAGCCGTCGCCGGTAATCGCCATAACCAGGCCGTAGACATCACCGAAATCGTCATTAATAACCGGACGATCACAACCTGGTGGCAACGAGCCTTCGACCTCGCGAACTTTACGCCGCATTTCATCCCAGACCTGCGGCAGCTTATCGGACCAGTATTCCGTCTTGATATTGACCCAGATCTGAGAGTAGCCTGGAGCCGAAAACGACTTGATATAATCAATGGTTTTCAACTGTTGCAGTGAGATCTCGATACGATCAGTGACCTCGAGCTCAACTTCCGCTGCGCTCGCCCCCGGGTACTGGGTCAGGATCACGGCCGTCTTGACACTGTAATCAGGGTCTTCCAGCTGTCCCAGTGACAGGAAACTGGCGGCCCCCCCGACAATAAGCAGGAAAGTAATAAAATAAGAGACCGCTTTTTTTTCAATAGCTATTTTGGCAAGATTCACAGAAGAATCTCCTCATATGTCAGGTTATTCAGTGCGTACATCAGCTATTCCAGGATACGAATCTGTTGTCCTTCAACAAGAACGTTAGCCCCGGCCGTAGCAATTATTTCACCTGTTTCCAGGCCAGTGACCATGGCGCCAAGCTCAGTCAAATTGATGAGAGTCACCTCTCTCTTATTGACCGAGTTATTGTCCTGGTTGACGACCCAGACGAAGGTTTTTTTGTCTTCGTCTGAAAAAATGGCAGTAATCGGAATTTCAAAGCCGACCATTCCGACCTCATCAGCGATTACCGCAGTTGCGGCCTTATCGCCTTTGGCTTTACCTGCCATTCCCGGCAGAATCTTGAAGTCCTCAGGTTGCGCCATGATTAAGGTGACAGGATAAGTCCGTGTCGTCTTGGAAGCTTCTTTGCCAACCTCCTTGACTTTGGCCGGCACCTCAATCCCGGGATAGGTATCGAACACCACGAAAGCACCCAAGGTTTTGACTATATCGATATGCTCCATCAACGTTTCTGGTACCTGCACAGTAAATTCGATACTACTGTTATCGAGCAAACGAACAATCTCCTCCTTGGCCTGTACATCTTCAAACTGCTCAGCGAACTTCTCTACCACCACACCCTCGAAAGGTGCTTTCAAATAGGTATATTTGATATTGTCAGAGGCACTGTCAACAGCGGCCCTGGCAGATTCCACCTGTGCGCCTGCGACATCGAGTTCAGCCTTGCGAGAGTCAACCATCGACTTACTGACAGCGCCGGGATCTTTCTCGAAAACTCGCGCAACCCGGGCGTACTCGGAGTCAGCAAGCTCAAGTCCGGAAGTCGCCTTACTAAGCTCGGCCTTCGCATTGTTCAATTCAACCTGGTAATCTCTCGGGTCGAGGCGAGCGAGTAAATCCCCTTGCTTGGCCTCGTCACCAACGTCAACAAGGATGCGATCGACGGTGCCTTGAATCCGAAATGATAGATTGGCCTCCTGGGTCGCCTTCGCCTGTCCCGGGAACCAACGGCCGCCGAAAGGCTCAACATCAGCAATCGTCATTGCCCTGATCGGCCTGATCTCGTCCTTTTCAGCGACTTCTTTTTCACCACAGGCGACGAGAGTCATGAGAAGTGGGAGAAAAGAGAGAGTTGCAATGATCCATTTTAATCGATTTTTCATAGCACACCTGATGTCAGTTAATCGTGAAGGGTTATTTAATGAGTCATTATCTGTAATCTACGTAATCAGTGATCAGTGACCACTGGTTTATTTATTTTTCGCGCCACGCGCCACGCGCTTCGTCGCCCTTACCAATCTGGCCAGAGCCACTCGGATTCCTCGCTGGGTTCGTTTTGCTCTTTTCTAGGTTCCTCAAGCAGTTCACCCCAGTCTGTTCGCTCGGCCATCTGCTGTTGTGTCTCAGGATTAACAAAATCCTGACCTGACCGGGTCTGCCATCCGCCACCAAGTGCTTTGTACATACTCACAAGATTGAGAACAACAACGCCCTGGGTGCTGGCCAAAGCGTCCTGATCGATGGACAACCCCCGCTGTGCATCCAAAACTCGCTGGTAGTCAGTCAGGCCCTCTCCATATTGCAGCAGCGAGATATCAACAGAGCGTTGGGAAGCAGCAACGGCATCTTCAAGGTGGAACGCTTCCTGCTGCTTCTTCAGGAAACCAATTATGGCGTCTTCCGTCTCCTGAGCGGCCCGTAACACCGTATTCTGATAATTGACGATCAGCTGTTGCAAACGGGCGTCCTGCACCCGCACCTGGTTCTTGATTCGTCCGTAGTTGAGCAAATCCCAGGTCAGTGAGGGCCCAGTGAAATAAGTCAGACTGTCACCGCTGAAAAGATCACTGAAATTACTTCCGCCTTTGTTCGTAAAGGAGCTCTCGCTGGCTTGCAAACCGACACTGCCAATCAAAGTAAAATGGGGGTATAAGTCTGCCCTGGCCACACCAATCAGAGAGCTTTGGGCTGCCGCCTGAAGCTCTGCACGGCGCACATCAGGCCGACGGCGCAAAAGATCTGCAGGCACCCCGACAGCAACCGTTGCAGGAGCCTTAGGAATACCCGCCACATGGCCGGGGGCATTCAGGGTTGCGGTCATATCTCTCGGCGGTTGTCCCAACAAGACACTCAACGCATTCATGGCCTGGTGATAACCAAGCTGCAGTCGAGGAATTGTCGCAAGAGTATTGGCAAGCAGGGAACGCGCCTGTTGTACGTCCAACTCAGTTACAAGACCGCCATCGAAACGATTCTCAGCAATTTCCAAGGATCTTTTCTGGATGGCAACACTCTCTTCAGCCAGAACAATCCGTTCTTCATTAGTGCGTATCAAAAAGTAGGCCCTGGCAACATCTGCCGTCAGAAGGACCATAACGTCATCATAATCTGCGATAGCGGCCAAAAATTGTGCATCAGCAGATTCGACGCCACGCCTGAATTTTCCCCAGAAATCAAGTTCCCAGGCGGCTTCCATGCCAACGCTCAGATCTTTGAAATGCAGATCTCCACCAGCGGTGTTCGCTGCATGGCGACTCGCACCGACAGCGGCAGTGCCGGCAGTGGCTTGTTGTTGTTGCGGATAGAGATTACCAGTAGCAATCCCCAGTTGCGCCCTAGATTCCAAGATGCGCAACCCTGCTATCTGCAGATTGAGGTTCTGCTGATAGGCCTCTTCGACCAGTTTGTTGAGGACGGGGTCATTGAAAACTGTCCACCATTCTTCATGTTGACCTGGTGTGGCAGTTAATTGCTTGTTGTCTGGCTCCAGCCAGGAATCAGCCACCGGGGCCGGTGGCGTGGTAAAATCAGGACCAACCTTGATACAACCTGACGTTAGCAAGGTCATGCCCAACACCAAAATCAAAACAAAACGCATGTATTTCTCCTGACAATGCAGACGGCCATTTAAATACCGCCAAGATCAAACTTTCACAAAAGCTTTGCTGCCCTCTACAATAGCGACAAGGCCTTCACTCTTATGCCAATCAATAATACTTCAAAAGTTCTAACCTTCAAGCTCTAACCTTCAAGCTCTGAAGCAAACTTAATCATCTGAGATTTACTGTAATCTTAAACGGTTAAGAGCGTTTAGTTGTCTCATTATTGTGAGCTAAAATCTAGTACATAAAGTTGACAAGATTTCACCCCCTGCTCGATAGAGACGGAATCAGGCCATAAAGGTCTTTTTAAGTTTTTCCAAGTATTCGTCTTTAAATGCTCGCCGTATCTTTGCGGCTTGGTCGCGCTGTTTTTCATCCTCGGATTCAGGAACATAAGGTGGAATTGCTTTCGGTTTCCCGTCTTCCATAGCCACCATCAATGAGCTGGCTGTAAATTCGCTTGTTTGGCCCATATCCCAGCTCCTTTTCGACCAATAGCTACGGCTATTACTCTCAAATGAGCCAAAATCTAGTCTCAAACACCCAAGTTTTCGCTTCAGCCATGATTGTCCGACAGCGCTCTAGCAAAGGGGCTACCCCACAACAAGATACGGGATAGCCCCTTTGATCCGAGACGTCATAGATGTTGACTGACTGCTCCGGGCTAATTACTGATTGATATCAGTAGCCAGCAGGCGCCTTAACCACAACATACGTCACGTTCCCCCCAGAATAGGCCCGCGAATACCAATCATTGTCACAGCGATAATAGGTAACACCGTTAACATTAACAGACGTTGTGGTGCAAGAAAGCGAGCGGAAGGTTGCGTAAGTTACACTCACACCAACCCTGTACCGATAACGGTCGTTATACCAGTCACGCCGATCATCACGCACATCATCTGCGTGGTCCTGCCAGTCTTCACGGTTTTCCTTGCGATTGTCATTTATGTCGTCACGGCGATCACTGCGATTATCCTGCATGTCGCCACGGCGTTCACTACGATTGTCCTGCGTGTCACCACGGCGTTCAGTACGATTGTCTTGCCTGCCGCCGCGATTATCAGAAAGGCTACTACGATTGCCTCCACGCTGACCACTCGGTGCCCGGGAACTGCGAACTGAGCCGCCGGAAGCGGGTCCACTTCGGGAAAAGCTTTTGCCACCGCCTCGACCGCCACCGCCTCGGCCGCCACCGCCGCCACCACGACGAGCCTCAACTTCGGCCACAATAAACAGTAGAGCTACCAAACAAACACATCCAGCGATCACCAATTGCCACTTCCTGTTCATCATGGCTGACCTCCTTCCGATTGCATCTCAACATCTACCACCGCAAAGGGAATGCGTTCCGACTTCTCGGAAGGTGTGTAAGTAAAGGTCTCATCACTTAGCTTTGGAGATGTTTCCCACTCCATAAACTGCCCCCAGAATTGAGGCTGACCTTCCTCCTTTTTATACGTGATGATAATTCTACGCGGCAAAGGATCATCGCCCTGAGGGATCCAGATCTGGAAATCAACCTTGTCATTACGCATGGCGAGGTGATCACAGAGCACGCCTGCTAACATCGACTCATCAACATATATCCCGGACTCTATCTTGGCGGTCAGTACAGCGCCTGGATCACTCACGAAAAAATCTCTTAAGGGAATTGGTCTCTGAAGCTCCTCGGAGAGAAAGTCAAGGGCGTCATCGATTTCGCCTTTGAACGGGGCCTTGGCATAAACCGCTTCCTCGGGGTGAAATAGCACGACCTCCTTGCCGTCATAGACAACGCTGCCATGAACCTCATCCCTCCGGACAAAATCGACCCGAAAATGATTTGGGCGTTGAATCGTGACATCCTGATGGGAGCCGAACTCTATCTTCTGACCCGTCTCTTGCAACACATCGAATCCGAATTCGGCAGTCACGCGAAACTCTTTGAGTTTGGCGAGATAGTCCATAGAACGGTTGAAAATCTCCAGGACCTCTTCTTCTATAACATTAGTCTTCTGATCCGTTGGCGCCGGATCCGCGGCATTGGCTTTCGGCACGCCTATGAAAACTAAAAGCATAACGAGAAACAGGGTACAATTTCGGGGCACTGCAGACATCTCGATTCTCCTCTCCATTTGCCAAATGTTGGCAGTCAGGCTGTAATTACCTTGCGATTGTTAGTAAGTAAGATCATCCCCATAAAACGGCATGGGCAAGTCTTGCATTTGAACTTGTTGACAATTTCTGTTTTACTTGTCAGATACTGAGGTCTTCTGGTAACAGAGACGCAAATAAGTGAATATATATTCGTAACAATGGATTAAAGTATAAATGTACCAGTTATTTTCGCTATTTCAATAAGCGGGCAGGCGGTTCAAAGGGAAGCGCAATGCTGATGTGTGTTGAGCTTCGGAATCAGAATTTTTGTCACAGCATGAGAAGCCAATAACAATCCTGAAAAATTTGATGTTTTCGTCGAAGCAATATGTACACCCGCCAAAAGCTGACAACAAGCTTACGGAGATTATATGCCCTGGAGAGACACACAAAGTTCACGCCTGCGTCGCCTTTTTCTTGAAGGCTTTTCGGCCATGGATGTTGCTGAGCCCCTGGTTTCTTTTGACGAAGGAACAAGCGCGACCGAAGTTAAAGACTTTATGCAAACCAAAGCTTTCGATCTCGTAGGCGTACGAAGAGACGGATTGATCGAAGGTTACGTCCGCCAGGAGGACTTGACCTCTGGCACCTGCGGTGACCACTTCCGACCATTCACCCCTGAGGATGACCTGATCCCCGACACAGCGAACCTTATCGACGTGGTCAAATCGCTGGCGATCAACCAACAGTGTTTTGTCACCATTCTTGACCGGGTTGGTGCCATTATCACGATGACCGACCTTGAAAAACCGCCGATGCGCATGTTCCTCTTCGGCATGATCACCATGATTGAAATGAAAACTGCAGGAAGAACGGAACCGTCGCGGCCAACAGGTTGAACTGGTCGACTGCTTGCAGTTTGGTGATAAGGGCTGGATCATCACTTATGACGAGGAGTTGAGAGAGACGCTGGGACACAAGTCCCGTAAGGAAACCCGCAACGCTGTTAAGGAATTTGAAAACTTGCGCAACAACCTTGCACACACCCAGGAAATCATTCCAAGTGGCTGGCAACGCATCGTCATCGCATGCACTCGTTGGGAGGACAACCTGGACAAAACGGTTGAGCATTATCACCTCGGACAAAAGGCGAGCGAGAAATGAGCTTGCTGAATGAGCTTGAAAAAGAACTGCGGCTACGCGAAACAGGCTGGTGGGGTCGCCTCAGTGAAACAATCCCGGAGCTGGCTCTTTTGTCTGGCACGCTGCAGCCACCGGAATATCACGCAGAAGGAGATGTTGCCATTCACACCCGACTGGCGATCGAAACCTGCCCTGTAGGTTGTGATCCCGACCTGTTGTGGGTTGCCCTGCTGCATGATATCGGCAAACCGGCCACAACACGGCATAACGAAGAGGGGCGGGTTACCGCTTACGGACACGCCAACCTGGGAGCAGAGATGGCTGACGAGATCCTCCGGCGAATCGACATGCCTGAAAAACGCCGCGAACGAATTCAATGGACGATTCGTCACCACATCTTTCATCATTCCTGGCAACTCAAAAAACCTGAGGATCTAAGCAAAAAGCAGCGAAAGTACCTTGTTGATCCGGACTTCCCGTTACTGCTGGAGTTCCTCCGCATCGATTCAAAGGCCTCTCAAGGCAATCCCGCCGGCATGCAAGCTTACGAATTTTACAAAGAACTTTATCTGGTGGAAACCTCGTAGAAGTCCTGTGTCTTAAATGAACGAGCGTGCGACAAGCAACCCACATCAAAAGCCTGCAACCTTTGTTGTCAAAACGATTGAAACCATATTTAGCCGCGATCAGAATCTATGAAAATCTGTACAATCAAGAACACTTTATTCACAGGGATGAAGGGGATTAAGGGGATAGAGTAAAATCAAGCAAAGCTTTGGTCTTTTTGTTTCGGTTCTATAACCCAAAAGAAGTTTTAACGCGGAGACGCAGAGGTCGCAGAGTAAAAAAAAACTTTGAGGGTAAAAGGACAGACACCTTGGTCAATCTTCTCAGCGTCTCCGAGTCTCTGCGTTAATTATTGGAC
>JAAXQF010000038.1 GCA_012974435.1 Desulfuromonadales bacterium
GGCTGATTGAGCACGAACACCTACATATTTTTCAGGGGCGCTACGCTGGTGAACCCGCTCCAAATCCTGATGAAGTCGGCGCATACCGCTGGATGCATCCTAACAGGGTCCATCGCAGCCTGGCACGTTTCCCCGGAATGTTCACACCCTGGTTCGCGCTGCTGGCTACTAAGCTCGAACTCAATGACTAGCCGAGAGTCCCCGAAACCCTCAATCAACCGGTATCTTGTTCGGCATACAACCCTGTCGCTGGCTACCTGCCATGACGGCCGGCCATGGTCCACCGATTTGTTTTATGCCAGTGACGACGGTTGTCAGCTTTATTTTGTCTCCAGCGTCACTACCCGGCACAGTAAGCACATTGCGGCCAACCCTCGAGTGTCTGTTTCGATAAGCAGGCAATGCGCCGGTTGGAAAGACATCAGGGGCTTACAACTTGATGGCGTTGCCAGTGTCGTGTCCGATGCGGATCGTGACGCGGTGGTTGAAATATACCTGGCAAAGTTCCCAGCCTTAAAGAAATTGCATCAGGCTTCTGAAATCTTCCGGATTTTTCGGGAAAGCAGCTTCTATCGAATTTCTCCGGAGTGGATACGCCTGATCGATAACAGCAAAACATTTGGGCACAAAGATGAAATGCTTTTTGGTACCGCCGAATCTCTTGATTAATGGAGTGAAACCAACAATGAAGACAGCTATTCTCTGGATTGCGCTGGTGGCTCTTGTCACCTTCGCCGAACTGCCATTGTGGGCTGCGGATGAACCCCAGACCGCAGATGATCAGGTCGAACAACCCCACAAGCTGGACCAGCAAGCCGCTGAACTGGCGTCTGTCCGCGGGGCATGAGGAGATCGACACCCTGGCAGAGGAGATTGCATCCGCAGTTGGTGAGGACCAACGGGCACTGCAACGCCGGCTTAGCCAACGGCAATTGAAATTGGTGTCAGATCTCGGCGAACTCTGTCACAACATAGTGGCACAGGAAGAGGAAGGGCTGGATACAGCCAATTACAGGGCACTGGCCGAAAGGGATCTGCTGCAACTGGGGCCAAAGATACACAGTTACATTGACTCGCTGGAGCAGATAATAGACGCGGAAGCCCTGGGCCGCGAAGAGCTTGCGGCTGAAGAAATTCGTGATCTCGAAGAGCAACTCGAGAAGGATAACGCGCATCTCGACGAAATCTACCTGACTTTGCTCAACCATGCAGGTTTCATGGAAATCATGGGTCTGGACCCGGAAAAGGAAAGAGTTTTTCTGCGCGACAGTCTCGGTACCCGGGCTGAGACGCTGGCCGGGCGGGTGGAACTGGCAGTGGAACGCAGGATAGTCCTCGCCAAACGCGCCAGCGAGGAACCTGCAAACGCGGACGTCAAGATCGAACTTCACGCTATTGAAGGCAAGCTGGATGCGGATACTGACAGCCTTTCTGCCACGGTAAAGATCATGGACGAACTCGGGCTTGAAACCGAGGAATACCAGCGGCTTCTTTATCGGGCTACTGGCGATATCACGACCGATATATTCGACCGCAAGGTGATCAGGGGGTTGTTTCAGCAGACCGTTGACGACTTGAAATCCTGGTTCAGCGAGAACGGCCCGGACATCGCGTTCAAGGCCGCCATCTTTATCCTGGTGATGTTTTTCGTCTGGATCCTTGCCAGCATTACGGGCCGCGTTGTCAAAAGGGCGGTCAGCGCTTCGAAGTTGAATCTGTCACACCTTCTGCAGGAAATGCTTATTTCCATTGCATCGCGCCTGGTCATGATTCTGGGGCTGTTGATGGCGCTGTCGCAGGTCGGTGTTTCCCTGACACCACTCCTCGCCGGCCTCGGCGTCGCCGGATTCATCATCGGGTTTGCCTTGCAGGACACCCTGGGGAATTTTGCCTCCGGTGTCATGATTCTTATGTACCGGCCTTATGACATTGGTGACAATGTAGAGGTGGCCGGGATTTTCGGCGAAGTCCACAAGATGAACCTGGTATCGACCACGGTCCACACCTGTCTCTTATACACATCT
>JAAXQF010000039.1 GCA_012974435.1 Desulfuromonadales bacterium
GGTGGTGGATACCAGGTTCATCGTGCGGACTTGACCTAAAACCCCGGCCACCTCTACATTGTCACCAATGTCATAAGGTCGGTAAATAAGAACCATGACCCCGGAGGCAAAATTCCCCAGGGTGTCCTGCAAGGCAAACCCGATGATGAATCCGGCGACGCCGAGGCCCGCGAGCAGGGGAGCCAGGGAAACACCGACCTG
>JAAXQF010000076.1 GCA_012974435.1 Desulfuromonadales bacterium
AAAAGCTGATTCCACTGATCTTGAACAATGCCCTGAACGGCAAAGACCTTCCGGTTTACGGCGATGGCAAAAACGTGCGCGACTGGCTATACGTTGTTGATCACTGTGAAGCTATCCTGACGGTCGTTCTGAATGGAACCATTGGCGAAACATACAACGTCGGTGGAAACAACGAAAAACAGAACATCGAGATTGTCACCACGATTTGTGATCTGCTTGATCAGAAGGTCGGTCTGCTCCCCGACGGGGAAGCCCGTCGAACTCTGATCCGCTACGTCACCGATCGGCCTGGCCATGATCGGCGTTATGCCATCGATGCGAGCAAGATCAAAAAAGAGCTTGGTTGGAGCCCGGCGGTCACCTTCGAAGAGGGTATCCAGAGAACCGTTGACTGGTACCTCGACAATCCAGAGTGGATTGCCTCGGTACTCGACGGATCTTATCAAAATTATTACGAGCAGATGTATGCCAATCGTTAAAAAAAAGATTGCGCTACTCGGCGCCAAAGGAATGCTAGCTCAAGCGGTTAAAGAGAGATGCCCTGGGAGCTATATTGTCCACGGCTTCGACTTGCCCGAATTCGACATGACTGATCGGGGGCATGTCCTCCTGGCGCTTGCGGCTCTTGAGCCCGATGTCATTATCAATTGCGCCGCCTTCACCCAGGTCGATGCCTGTGAAATTCAGGAAGAACTCGCCACCGCGGTCAATGGCACAGCGGTCGGTTTTCTAGCCGCAGCGGCCAAAGAGATCGGCGCCACACTGGTGCATATCTCCACGGATTATGTGTTTGATGGCAAAAAACAGCATCCCTATCTTGAGAGTGACGCAGTTGCGCCTCAATCCGCCTATGGTCGGAGTAAACTGGCTGGCGAGCAGACCATTGTACAGGCGGGTCTGGAGAGATATTTCATCATCCGCACCAGTTGGCTCTACGGGCCGGGTGGAAACAACTTCGTTGAAACCATGTTGCGGCTTGCGCAGGAGCGGGAAGAACTCCGGGTCGTCTCCGACCAGATGGGCTCCCCGACCCATACCCTCGATCTGGCTGACGCGATCTTTCGCCTGCTCGAATCCGCTCGTTTCGGTCTGTACCATTTCTCCAATAGCGGCGAGTGCAGCTGGCATGAATTCGCCGCTTCCATCGTCGAACAGGGCTCGAGAAACGGTTTGTCGCTCAAAGTCAAGACCGTTACGCCGATTGGGACCGACGACTACCCCCTGCCGGCGAAACGGCCCGCCTACTCGGTCTTTTCAAAAGAGAAATATAGGGCAGCAACCGGTGCAAAGGTGCCGGACTGGCGGGAAGGCTTGAAAAGCTACCTCGAAAAGAGATTTTCGGGAACGGATAACATCTGATAACATGGATTTCAAAGCATGAAATATCAGGAACTCACCGACCGGATTATTTGCTGTTTTTACAATGTTTACAATGGCCTCGGCTATGGCTTTTTGGAAAAGGTGTATGAAAAGTCCCTTTTGATCGAGTTGGCGCAATGCGGGGTCTCGGCTGAACCTCAGGCTGAAATCGAGGTGTCTTATAGCGGGCTACTCGTTGGACATTATTTTGCCGATCTTGTGATTGAAAACAAGGTCATCGTTGAGATCAAGGCAGCCAAAACCATATTGCCGCAGCATGAGGCACAGCTGTTGAATTACTTGAAGGCGACCGATATCGAGGTGGATCTTTTGCTGAACTTTGGGCCGCGGCCTGAGGTGAAGCGTAAAGTATTGGACAATGGGCTGAAATAGGCGTTTTTGGACACGGAAAAGACACGGATAAGACACGGATAAGATTTGGTTTTTTCAAAGCCAAAAAGGGCTTAAAATCTGTGTAATCCGTGTTCATCTGTGTCCCATAAAATGGGGATGTTGAAGTGATAAAAAAAGGAATCGTTCTCGCCGGGGGCGCAGGAAACCGACTGTACCCCTTGACGTTGGTGGCCAGTAAGCAACTGCAGCCGGTGTATGACAAACCAATGATCTATTACCCCATCTCCACCCTGATGAGGGCGGGGATTGACGAAATTTTAATCATTTCCACGCCTCAGGATACGCCACGATTTCAGGAGTTATTAGGCGATGGCAGCCGATTCGGGGTTAACTTTTCCTACGTGGTGCAGCCGGAACCCAAAGGGATCGCCCAGGCCTTTCTGATCGGTGCCGATTTTATCGGTAATGATCCTGTTTGTTTGATCCTGGGCGACAATATCTTCTATGGGAAGATGGGCTTGACTCGGATTGCCCAAGAGTTTACCGGTGGGGCCAAAGTGTTCGGCTATCCAGTCGCCGACCCGGAACGGTATGGCGTAGTCGAGTTTGACAGTGAGGGAAAAGCGATCGGCATTGAGGAGAAACCGCTCACTCCCAAGTCTCATTTTGCGGTGCCCGGACTTTACCTATATGACAATCAGGTCGTGGAAATCACGCGGCAGATGCAACCTTCTGCGCGGGGCGAACTGGAGATTACCGACGTCAATCTCGAATATTTGCGCCGTGGTGAACTGAGGGTCGAGAAGCTAGAGCGGGGCATCGCCTGGCTGGATACCGGCACGCACATGAGCCTGCTCGAAGCCAGCCACTTTATTGGAACCCTCGAAGCGCGCCAAGGGCTCAAGATTGCCTGCCTGGAAGAGATCGCCCTGCGGAAGGGCTTTATCGACAACGCGCAGATGCAGTCCATTATCGAAGATACGCCGAAATGCAGTTACCGGGATTATTTGGAGATGGTTCTGACGGACAGTTACAAGTGACAAGATCCCGATGAAGGGTAGTTGATGATTAAACCTGGAAAAGTCGTTCTGACACGGAAAAGGCGGATATCTTCGGATCAAGTCGGATAAGTCAAAAATCAAGCACCTCACCTTCTGGGCGAAGCCATTATTGACTTGGAGTTCGGGTTTTATCAGATTGAACCCGTGCCCATCCGTGTCCAAATACTGTTTTTAAGATGAAGGGTAGCGAAAGTGAATGTGATTAAAACGGACATCCCTGACGTGCTGATCATCGAGCCTAAAGTGTTTGGCGATGATAGAGGGTTTTTCTTTGAAAGCTTCAACCAGAAGGTTTGGGAGCAGGCCACCGGTCTGCGGACGAACTTTGTTCAGGACAATCATTCCCGTTCTGCCAGAGGCGTTTTACGCGGTCTTCACTACCAGCTACTGCGACCTCAGGGGAAGTTGGTGCGGGTGGTGACTGGCGAAGTTTTTGATGTCGCCGTCGATATCCGCAAGAGTTCAGCGACCTTCGGCCAGTGGGTAGGTGTGACCCTCTCTGCAGAAAACAAGCGCCAACTCTGGATTCCGGAAGGGTTTGCACACGGGTTCCTGGTGATTAGTGATATCGCTGAATTTCTGTACAAAGCGACAGATTTTTACGCTCCAGAGCATGAACGCTCAATCCGCTGGGATGACCCGACTCTGAATATCCACTGGCCAGAACCGCTGATACCAATCCTTTCCGGCAAGGATGCTTCAGCGCCTGTGTTTATGGAGGCAGAGGTTTTTAAGTGATTGTACGAGAGGTGGCAAATGATTGTATGTACGTTGTAGAGGTTATGGGGCAGCGGAATTACTATTCAGGAAGAGTTAATTATGAAAATACTGGTTGTGGGTGGAGCAGGATATATCGGATCGCATATGGTCAAGTCCCTGGCACATGAGGGTCACGAAGTAGTTGTTTTCGATAGTCTTTGCACCGGTTACCGGGATGCAGTGTGTTACGGCCGTCTTGTTGAGGGAGATCTCGATAATCGCGAGACCTTGGATGCCCTTTTTGGGGCTGAAAAGTTCGATGGCGTCATGCACTTCGCGTCCTTTATCCAGGTGGGTGAATCGGTGGTCGAACCTGCCAAATATTATCGTAACAACGTGGCGAATACCCAGAACCTGCTTGATGCCATGGTTGACCATAATGTCAAGCGCTTTATTTTTTCATCGACCGCCGCCATCTTCGGTGAACCGGAGTATGTTCCAATCGACGAAAAGCATCCGAAGCGGCCCTTGAATCCCTACGGCCGCAGCAAGCTGATGGTCGAGGAGATGCTGGCCGATTATGATCGGGCCTACAGCCTGAAGTCCGTTTGTCTGCGCTACTTCAATGCAGCCGGCGCGGATCCAGACGGTGAACTGGGCGAGCGTCATGTCCCTGAAACCCACCTGATCCCCTTGGTGCTGCAGGCGGCCTCTGGCGAACGGGACCTAATCACCCTGTTCGGCACCGACTACGACACCCCTGATGGAACCTGTCTTCGGGACTACATCCACGTATCCGACCTGTGCGACGCCCACCTCCTGGCGCTGGAGAGTCTTGTCGATGGTCAAGAAAGTTCCGCCTACAACCTTGGAAACGGCAACGGCTATTCGGTGCGCGAAGTCATCGAAGTTGCCCGCAAGGTGACGCAGCGTCCGATCGAGGTTAGTGAAAGCGCGCGCCGCCCGGGAGATCCGGCCCGCCTTGTGGCCGACAGCAAGCTTGCCCGCGAACGTCTCGGCTGGAAGCCGCGTTTTGCAAGCCTCGAACAAATTATCGGCGACGCCTGGGCATGGGAGGTGCGTTCTTTCACTCCGCCTCGGCCGAACTGATTTTCCGCCGCGTGTCCCATGATGTACTATATTGACCGGTTTCTTCGTAAGTAATTCGTCCTTCTAAGGGGCGCGCACCTCTAACAAACGGTTCAGCAATGACGGTTTCAGGGAAGATATTGTTCAGAAAAAGGCTAATGGCCTGGCGGGGAGAGCTGTTGCTCTGTGCCTTCTGGCCCCTCAAATACCTATCCAAATTCTCTCCGTTGCGGCGTGCCTACCGGTCGTTGTTGATCCGGAGGATCAAGCGGACGGGCCTGTTCGACGCCAGTTACTATATCGAAAACAATGCCGATGTCGCGCAAATCGGTGTTCCGCCCTTGCGTCACTATGTCGCCGATGGCGACCGTGAGGGGCGTGAGCCGATGCCCTTTTTTGATCCTGCCTTCTACCGACTCCAGACCAGTGGTCGGCTGAAAAACCTAAACGCCCTGCTGCACTATGCATATGTGGGGCGTCACCTTGGGTACTCCCCCAGCCCCTGGTTTGACGTGCGCTTTTACCTCGCCCACAACAAGGACGTAGCCCGCGCAGGAATCGATCCCCTTCTACACTACTTACGCCGAGGCGGGCTTGAAGGACGCTCGCCCTGCGCGCAGTTTGACGGCGCCCACTACCTGCGTGACAATCCCGACGTCGCTGCAGGAGGGATGAACCCCTTGCTTCATTATCTGCGTTTCGGGCGTTTCGAGGGGCGCCAAATCCACCCGGTCGTAGCCGAACAGGAAGGCCCGGATGAGACAATTGCTGAGCTTCCCCGGCCGACTCTGCCCAGTAAAGAAAGCTGGGCCGGTTTGCCTGCGCGTTCCAATCTGGCTCAAGCCACTATCGACGTCGTGGTGCCGGTTTACAAGGGCCATTCTGAGACTTTGCGCTGTCTGCACAGCGTTTTGGCTGCTACATGCAATACCCCCTTTGAGCTGATCGTGATCGATGACGCCAGTCCGGATGCAGAACTGGTTGAAGATTTGCGCAGTTTAGCCGAACAGGGGCTGTTCAGTTTATTGGTTAATCCGCAAAACTTCGGCTTCGTTCAGACCGTCAATCGGGGTATGAACCTCCACCCGGATCGGGACGTGGTGCTGCTCAATTCCGACACCGAGGTTTATGACGGTTGGCTCGACCGCCTGCACCAGGCTGCCCATCGCAATGACCGCACCGGCACCGTAACCCCTTTTTCCAACAACGCCACCATCTGCAGTTACCCCCGTTTCCTGCACGACAACCCCTTTCCTCTCGAAATCGGCTACGACGTTCTCGATGCCCTGACGGCTACCGTGAATGCCGGGGGCGAGGTAGAAGCTCCGACTGGCGTCGGTTTTTGTATGTATGTCAAGCGTGCCTGCTTGCAAGCGGTCGGTCTGTTTGATGAGGAGGAGTTCGGCAGAGGGTATGGAGAAGAAAACGATTTCTGCCAGCGCGCCATTGAGAAGGGCTGGCGCAATATCGTGGCCCCCGATGTCTTTGTCCACCACTGGGGAGCTGCCTCATTTCAAGGGGAAAAGGCCAAGCGTATCCAGGCCGCACTCAAAGTCTTGGACAGGTTACATCCCAACTACCAGAAGGATGTGGCGAATTTTATAGAGAGCGACCCCTTACTTGATTTTCGGCGCCGGTTGGATTTGGCCCGGCTGCAGCGCATGCGACAGAATAAAAACGTGCTCATCGTCTGTCACAACCGAGGCGGCGGGTCCGAAAGGCATGTGCAGGAGGATGTTCAAAGCCTTTCCCGAGAAGGGTACGGGGTATTTCTGCTGCGGCCCAAGGCCGATCAACCCTCCCAGGCCATTATCAGCCATCCGCTCGCAAAATCTTTACCCAATCTGCCCTCCTATATTCTGGCGGACACCCTTGGGCTCGCGGGTGCGCTGCAAGAGCTGGGAATCACCGAAATTCATACCCACGGGCTGGTAGATTTTTTGCCGGAGACTCCTGACCTTCTTATTCCCCTGGTCGAGTCACTGGGGGCGCGCTGGGAGGTGAACCTGCATGATTATAAAGTCATCTGTCCGCGCATCAACCTCGTGGACGGCCGCGGTTTTTACTGTGGCGAGCGATCCGAATCCTCCTGTAATCGCTGTCTCGCGGAACAGGGCTCCGATTTTGGCGTGACAGATATCGACTCCTGGCGCGCCATGCATCGCCGAGCCCTGCTGGCGGCGGATGCCGTGCTGGTGCCAGACCAGGATGTCTCCGACCGGCTAGAGAATTACTTCCCCGGGATTCGCTTCGAAGTTTCACCGCATGAACAGATCGACCCAACGCAAATCCATATCCTTAAACCTGCACTGACTCCGAATGAGAAACTGCGCGTCGTGGTCATCGGTGCCATCGGCAGGATCAAAGGCTTCGAAGTGCTGCTGGCCTGCGCTCGTGAAGCAAAGAGACGCAATCTGCCCATCGAATTCATCGTCATGGGGTACAGTATGAATGATCGCCTGCTGCAAGAGGCGGGGGTCAGGGTTACCGGTCGATATTTGGAAGAGAATGCTCAAAATATCCTGTCTGGGCTAACTCCTCATGCGGTATGGTTGCCTTCAACCTGGCCTGAAACCTACAGTTATACCCTTTCGCTGGCACAGCTGTCCGGGTTGACGGTGTTTGCATTCGACATTGGGGCAATTGCCCGACGGATCAGAGAGTATGATCCTGATGCAACAGATCACCTGTTACCGCTTAAATGGGGCAATAAATCGGATCAAATCAATGATCGATTCATCGATTTTCGATCCCTCCACAACGATGGCGTGGGTCTTCGTCTTCTCTTTCAGGTCCTCGATGATCTGGACCATCTCCTCGGCCTCTTCGATCTGCGG
>JAAXQF010000235.1 GCA_012974435.1 Desulfuromonadales bacterium
CCACGATACAGCAAGCTTGCGAAGGGGTAAAAGAGCAGATCACCAAGATTGAAGTTGATCTTGAACACGCTGGCGCCCCGCCGGCGCAAGCCGCGCGCCAACCACCAGAGAAAGGGTCCCATCGGCCCCTGCAACATCAGTATGTTTTGCCCTGAACGTTTCATCCCCACACCTTTTTTAGCGAATCGCCTCAATGAATCCGGACAGTTTCCTGAGCCATTGACCGACCATACCCGATCCAACGTTTGTACGCCCGGCGTTGGCAGCCTTGTCTTTACCGAGTCGATCCAGCGCCACCTCAACCGGAATAATCTCACCGCGCCGCCAGTCGATATAGCGCGGGTAAAGGATCAGTGCCCCCGCCACCAGTTCATCAACGCTAAGGGTCCTCACCCTTCTGGACAAGCTATGCCGGCCCTGGGTAAGGCCCCAACCTGCGTAAAACGGAAGTCCATAACATACAACTTTTTTGCCATGGAGCAAAGCCTCAAAACCGGTCAGACTGGTGAGCGTATGAATTTCAGTCGCGACGTCCAGGCAAGCGGGCATTGAATGATCGGTAACCACCTGGTCACAGTGCCGCCTGGCCACTTGTTGCGGAATGCTCCCCTGGCGGTTCCCCGCCAACACGTCGGGGTGGGGCTTGTAGATAATATAGGCTTCGGGGTTCTGCTTGCGCACCTCGGCCAGCAGCCCCAGATTGGCCCGGATATCGACGCACCCCAAACGGATCGAGGCGTCATCCTCGACCTGACCCGGCACCAGAATCACCGCTTGTCCAGGGGCCGCCTCAAGCGACAGGGCAGCGTCCTCGCCAACATTGTATTTGCTGAAACGCTCGTCCACCATGCGCCGATGCAGCTCAGCTCCCCGCTGACGAAGCTCGTCGCTGAAGACCGTCTCGCGCAGGATCGTCTCCAGGTCGCTCGGCCGGGTCGGATCAAAGTAGATGCCGCTGCTATCGAGGACCAGAGAGAGCGGGCGGACCAGATTGGAGCCGAGCCCCACCGAACGCACGAACCCGTCCTCCATACGCAAGACAGGTACATCTCGGCGCTCCGCTTCCTTCAGCAGCGGCGACCTGCTGCCATCTCCCCACACAATCAGCAGGTCAGATCGGCTAAGGTCGCCGACTCTATTGCCGAACCTGACCCGATTGTTCGAAGTCTTAAGCAGCCTGGGAAGGTACCAGCGTTTCCACCAGTGGAAACCGGAGCAGAGCAGATTTTTGCCTGATAAAATCTGCTGGAATTGAACCTGCAAAGTCAGAAAGTCGAGGACGTCCTCAAGGGTACCGGCCGTTTGCGTAAATGGATTGAGGTAGCGCGGGTAAAGAAGATAGGCGGCAGTGAAGAGTTCTTCG
>JAAXQF010000236.1 GCA_012974435.1 Desulfuromonadales bacterium
GTCAGATAGCCGCGCTTCTTACCCGCCAGCACGTCTGGATGGGTCTTGACGATGATGTCGGCTTCAGGGTTCTCCTTCAGAGCGGCCGTCAGCATCTGGGTGAAGCTGTCAGCATTTGCCAGCCCAAGGGAGACCGAGGCGTCACCCAGGGTCTGGTCAATGACCAGCACCTTTTGCTTTTTTTTGCCCGGCAGGGGATGAGCAAGCAATGGCGCATGATTATATTTGGAAAGGCGTTCCCGAACAATCCGCTCGATGGCTCGTCGCGCCCGGTCCAGCAGTTCCGGCGTCTCCCAGCCACCCTTTTCTAGAATCTGCTCCAGGCGAGAAGGCGCCGTGGCATCGTAATAGATGCCCAGATCATCCACCACCACCGACAGCGGCGGTGCGCCCGAAACCCCAGGATCCACCGAACGCAGGAAGCCATCCTCCAGGGCCAGATAGGGAAGTTTCTGCCGTTTCGCTAAGGCCCTTGCTGGTTCCGCCGTTGGCTTATGCCCCCAGCCGACAACAACGTCGAAGCCGGACCGACGCAATTGGCGACGCGGTGCCACCCGTATGCATTCGGGAAGAAAAGCCTGAAGATGGGGGATGCGTAGGATAGCGCGAGAGAGGACTGCGGCGGCGCGAAAGATTCCCAGGGTCGAGTTGTCGTCATGCATGGTAAATCACCGACCTACTGCAGAGCGGACAACGAAGTATTTGAAAATTGGGCCAAATGAAATGAATCCCAACCAACGACTCGCCAGCCTCCTATATTGTTAGATTCAACCCTTGCCGACAATAAAGTGCGGGTTGAGCAGATTCGGCTTGTTGTAGACCAAGGCTGCGCCTTCAGGAGTATTCACCGTTCCCCCAGCACTCACCACCAGCGCATGTCCCGCCGCCGTATCCCACTCCATGGTTGGGCCCAGGCGCGGATAGAGATCGGCCTTGCCTTCAGCTACCACGCAAAGTTTCAGCGAACTGCCGACGGGCAGAGCTTCGGCCACCTTGATGCCCTTCAAGTATTCTTCGAGTTCGGGCGAAGGGTGGGAACGGCTCATCACCACCGTCAGTCCCGCTCCCGGGTCGGCTACACGAACCTGGATCGGCACCGGTTGTTCCTGACCCTGCTGCACAAAACCGCCCCCCGACGTCGAGCCAAAGTAGAGTTTATCCTGAGCTGGGACATAGACCACCCCCAGAACCGGTAAGCCGTCCTCGATCAGGGCAATGTTCACCGTAAATTCTCCGTTACGCTTGATGAACTCCTTGGTCCCATCCAGAGGATCGACCAACCAGAAGCGTTCCCACCCCTTGCGTTCCTCGTAAGGGATATCCCGACCTTCTTCGGAAAGGATGGGAATCTCCGGATAATGCCGCTCAAGACCGGCCACGATGGCCAGGTGCGACGCCTTGTCGGCCGCCGTCAAAGGTGATTTATCGTCCTTGAACTCAACAGCATGGTCACCGCTGTAAATCTCCATAATCGCCGCACCCGCCAGACGGGCGATGTCGCAGATCTGATCAATATTGACAGACATGATTATTTCTCCCCTTTACCCACCCGGTAAAATCGCTGTTCGCTAGATACACCAACCGTAAACCATTACTGAGCTCATTCCTTAAAGCTCCAGCCTCAGTGCGCAGCGCTCGTACCTTTCCTGCAAAGCGCTTAAAGAATTCAGCCCCAAATCTCCCTGACAATCTGCTCCGCCAACTCTTCGGCAGGAACATCACCACCTGCGACTACAATCTCCGCCGCTTCGGGCACTTCATAAGCGGAATCGATCCCGGTGAAATTCTTAAGCTGTCCAGCCCGAGCCTTCTTGTAGAGACCTTTAACGTCGCGCTCCTCGCAAACAGCCAGCGGAGTGTCAACGAAGACTTCAACGAACTCACCGGGCTCCAGCAGATCCCTGGCCAGCTGGCGTTCACTCTTAAAGGGTGAAATAAACGAAACCAGAACGATCAGGCCAGCATCAGCCATGAGTTTAGCGGTTTCGCCAACCCGGCGAATATTTTCTACCCGGTCTGCGTCAGTGAAACCGAGGTCGCGGTTGAGACCGTGACGCACGTTGTCACCATCGAGAATGTAGGTATGCTTTCCCAGCGAATGCAGTTTTTTCTCCACCAGATTAGCAATGGTGGATTTACCCGCTCCAGAGAGGCCGGTAAACCAGAGAACTCTGGACTTCTGTCCCTTGAGTGCGGCCCGGGCATCCTTATCGATGTCGATAGACTGCCAGTGGATATTGGAGGCACGCCGCAGGCTAAAGTCGACCATCCCGGCACCAACCGTGGCGTTGGTGAAACGATCAATCAGAATGAAATTACCCGTCGTGCGGTTTTCCTGATAGGGGTCGAAGGAGACCGTCTTGCTGAGGCTGAGGTTACACACCCCGACTTCGTTGAGGGCCAGGGTCTTGCCAGGCTCCTGTTGCAGGGTATTGACGTTGATTTTGTGCTTGAGCTGAGTGATCTGCGCCGGAACTGTTGTCGAGCCAGTCTTGAGCAAATAGCTGCGGCCCGGGAGCAAGGCATCCTCATGCATCCACACCAGATGCGCCTCGAATTGGTCAGAATGGTCGGGGCGGGCCACTGGGGTAGCGAGCAAGTCACCACGACTGACATCGATCTCATCTTCGAGAGTCAGGGTCACAGACTGTCCGGCAATCGCCTCATCCAGATCACCATCCATGGTCACGATACGCGCCACACGGCTTTTCTGTCCCGAGGCCGGCACAACCACCTCATCGCCGGGACGAATAATCCCCGAGGCGAGAGTGCCGCAAAAGCCCCGAAAATCGAGATCGGGACGATTGACCCACTGCACCGGCATGCGAAATGGTTTATCCGAGACATCATTGGCAAGCTTAACCGTCTCAAGGTAGGACATCATGGTCGGACCAGCGTACCAGGGGGTCTGCTCGCTATGCTCGATAATGTTGTCCCCCTTCAAGGCCGAAAGGGGGATGCTGGTGATTTCCTCAAAGCCAAGCTCGGACGCAAAGTCCCGATACTCGGCGCAAATACGCTGGAATGTTTCTTCTGCGTAATCGACGAGATCCATCTTGTTGATTGCCAGAACTACGTTGCGGATTCCGACGAGCGAAACAAGATAGCTATGCCGCCGGGTCTGAGTAAGAATCCCCTTGCGCGCATCGATCAGGATAACCGCAACATCGGCAGTGGATGCACCGGTAACCATATTGCGCGTGTACTGTTCATGACCGGGAGTATCGGCGACGATAAACTTGCGCTTGTCGGTCGAGAAGAAGCGGTAGGCGACATCGATCGTAATCCCTTGCTCGCGCTCGGCTTGAAGTCCATCTAACAGCAAAGCATAGTCGATCTCTTGCCCCTGGGTCCCGACCCGCTTACTATCGGCTTCTAAGGCTGCCAACTGATCTTCAAAAATCATTTTTGAGTCCCAGAGCAGCCGTCCGATCAAGGTGCTTTTGCCATCATCGACGCTGCCGCAGGTGATAAAGCGCAGCATCGATTTTTCTTCCTGAGCCTTGAGATAGGCGTGAATATCTTCAGCGATTAATTCTGATTGGTGAGCCATTAAAAATACCCCTCTTGCTTCTTTTTTTCCATTGAACCGGCCTGGTCGTGGTCGATGAGACGGCCCTGACGTTCGGAGGTGCGGGTCAAGAGCATCTCCTGGATGATTTCAGGCAGGGTAGTGGCCGTCGACTCAACAGCGCCGGTCAGAGGGTAGCAGCCCAGCGTACGAAAACGCACCGATTTCATCTCGACCTTCTCCCCTGGGAGGAGTTTCATGCGCTCGTCATCGACCATGATCAGCATTCCATCACGCTCAACCACCGGCCGTTCCTTAGAGAAATAGAGGGGAACGATAGGGATCTCTTCCAGATAGATGTACTGCCAGATGTCGAGTTCGGTCCAATTAGAAATTGGAAATGCGCGAATGCTTTCGCCTGGATTAACCTTGGCGTTGTACAGATTCCATAACTCGGGTCGTTGACTCTTGGGGTCCCAACTGTGACTCTCGGAACGAAAGGAAAAAATTCGTTCCTTGGCCCGGGATTTTTCTTCGTCCCGCCGCGCCCCGCCAAATGCGGCATCGAACCTATACTTGTCGAGCGCCTGTTTAAGCCCTTCGGTCTTCATGATATCGGTGTGGGCCGAGCCGTGAGTGAAGGGCGAGATCCCCTGCCGAGATCCCTCTTCATTGGTATAGACCAAAAGATCGAAGCCACACTCGGCTCTCATCTTCTCGCGAAACTCGATCATCTCGCGAAATTTCCAGGTCGTGTCAACGTGCATCAGCGGAAAAGGAATCTTTGCCGGAAAGAATGCCTTGCGCGCCAGGTGCAACATGACCGCCGAGTCCTTACCGACGGAATAGAGCATCACCGGATTCTCGAATTCAGCAGCCACCTCACGAATTATATGGATACTCTCCGCCTCAAGCTGGCGGAGATGGGTCATTGTCGGTTTCATTTTCTACCTTCAAAAAATTAGGGTTTTCAGTAACGGTTCTATTGATTTTTGTAAAAGGTAATTATCATTTAGAGCGAGGCTGCTGGAGCAGTTGCCAATTTCCGGCTTGAATCCTTCGCATAGATCACACTTTTGTTCAAGTAACGGACTATCTGATCAGCCGCTTCCTCGCTGGTCAGGGTATCTACGTCAATGACAATTTCAGCAGCTAACGGCTCTTCATAATCGACATGGATGCCAGGAAAGTTCTGAAATTCACCGGCCCGTGCTTTCTGGTAATGTCCTTGATGATCGCGTTTCTCGCAGGCCTCAACAGTCGTCTTCAGATAAACCTCAATAAAGTTCTTAGAAACCTCTCTAGCAAACCCGCGCCCTTCCCGATAGGGCGAGACAAAGGAGGCAACGACAATAATGCCATTCTTTTCCAGCATCGAGGCAAGGTGCCCAGAGCGTTTCACATGCCGATGAACCTCAGGGGTGGAAAACCCGGTTTCCGGAAATAAGGGACGCACATCCCGGCTGTCCAGACGTTCTACTTTGAGTTTATCCTCAAGCAACTTGCGATAAACCAGACCAGAGATTTCTTTTTTTCCTGAGGCAGGCAGTCCCGTGAACCAGAGAACGAACGAGGGGATCTCTTTTTTACCGAAAGATATTTTTTGCCAGAGTCTCTCGTGGAAGAAATACAGCCCCATCTTGGCGAAAACCTCAAGAAAACCGATAGTGATGGCGAGAGTAATGGCACCGGTAAAAATAAAAACGATAATGGCGGTCGTCATGGTGGCCAAAGTGCGCCAAGAAATGGCCTTATAAATTGAACGACTCTTGGTTTCGTATTGCATAGTTCCTAATCCATGACACCAGAATGAACCGAAACATTCGGCAGCGCTAAATTACTGAAGCGGTTGATACCAGCCTCAGGTTTTCCAGGTAGTATCAAAAGGTTAACTCGGAGTAAAGGTTGGATGCCCGGTCCGACAATTCAACGAGATCGTTCTCGGCGTTCCGCAGCATCATCTTGCATAACTCTTCGTTATGGCCAAGCCATAAAATCGCTTCCACCCATTGTTCCTGGCCAAGCTCAACGACAAGCCCGTTCTCGCCATGCTTGATCACCTCCGAAAACGCACTATTTGGTGGATAAATTCCGACAGCGCCACAACGGGTGATATCGAAAAACTTAGTATATGAACGAGCCTGGTTAAATGGCAAATCCAGAAGGGGTGCCAAGCCGACATGTCGGCCCGGCACTGTTAAAAAGGCGCTATAAGCAGGCCATTTCATGGGATGAACCACCGTCACCCTCGACAAACCGCGGTAGAGTCGGCGCACCTCGCTGTCACCAACAATTTCAAAAAAAAACTTCTCATCTTTCTGCAAAACATCTTCGATAATCGGACGCAACCAGCGAATTTCTGCTCCATGGGAAGCAGAACCATGATAAAAAAATCGTATTATATTTGAAGAATGGTTCAAGGGCAAGGGCAACACCAATTGAGGGTGCCAGTCTGTATATTTTCGCTGCAAATAAGGTGTAGAGACCCAGAGTTTCGCCTTCTGCTGCCGTAACCAGCCCTTACGCCAAGCAGCCAATCTCGCGAGCTTCCAGCGATAGCGCAGCGGCATCCCAGCCGAAGCGCCCGGATCCAGGACATCATCATCCATAAAAAAAATCAGTCCACCAAGGCGCTGACGCGATGCCGCTACCAAACGTGCCCAGGCAGGCGGTACATAACGCACAAAAACAACAACTGCAGCTTCCAGCTCCTGAGGGGGCAATAAATCTTTAAAACAACGACGTTCAACCTGAAAACCGGCCGCGCGCAATGCCGGCAACACAAAGAAATCGGTAGAAGGATTTGCCCCCTCTTCTACAACAATGGCACGACCAGTCTTCGAGATCTGCTTTTCCATAAGACTCTCGATCAACACCTGCTTGTCTTTATTCGCTTCACTGCGACATCACCCGATATAATCACTGCACTTCGATTCGATCCGATTTTTCTGGCAGTGAACTATTCTCTGATGGAGACAAATCGGATGAGTCCTCCAAAAATGGCAACATCGACTTAAAGGCTTCGGTAACCGCGAGAGCATCACCATCGTTGTTGAGGATATAAGGTGTAATCAAAACAATCATCTCAGTTTTTTTAACATTATCGGTATTGGTGCGGAAAAGCCCTCCGACCCAAGGAAGATCCATCAAGAAGGGGATCCCGGCAACCCCCTCGCTTTCGTCGGTAGAGATCAATCCTCCGAGCAGAACCGTAGAACCATTGCGCAAGGTTAATTTGGTATCAATTTTTCGCGTCTTGAAGGTCGGCGAGACGTCGACCCCGGTGACTGTACTCTGTGCCGCACTGACTTCCTGCATAACCTCAAGATCGATCCGGTTGTTAGAGTGAATCACCGGTTTTACCGTCAGAATTACACCTGTATTGCGATACTGAACTGTCTGCAACACGCCGGTACCCTCTGTTGTTGAGGCACTCACCGTCGACTGCTGGCTTGTAATAATTGGCACTTCCTGTCCGACCTGAATCGTCGCCGTTTCACCATTACGTGCCATTATCCGTGGGCTGGAAAGAATTGTGGCCCGATTCGAAGAAGCAAGGGCATTAAAAATAAACCGTGCATCGCCCGCAGAGTTGATTTTACTGATGCTTAAGCCTGCACTCCCGATTGAAAGACCGCCCAAGGTTTTGGCAACCGTCTCGGCACCATTTGCCGCCGCATCTTTCAGCAACCATTCAACACCCAACTGGCTATCATCTGTCAGAGCCAACTCGGCAACAGTCACTTCAATAAGAGCAGATTTACTCGGTACATCCAAGGTACGCAACAGACCGATCATCTGGGCATAATTTTCAGAATCGGTCCTGAAAATCAGGGTATTACTCCCCTTGTCCACCACCACCTGCTGACC